>JBEEMX010000129.1:0-8093 GCA_041192465.1 Pseudomonadota bacterium
GATGGCTGATCGACAGCCTCGCGCAGGGCCTTGCCCGGCTTGAAATGCGGAACGAGCTTCTCGGGAATGGTGACCGGCTCGCCGGAGCGGGGATTGCGCCCCACCCGCGGCGGCCGGTGGTTGATCGCGAAGCTGCCAAAACCACGGATCTCGATGCGGTGACCTTTTCCGAGCGCGTCCGACATCGCGTCGAGCATCGTCTTGACGGCGAACTCGGCATCGCGGTGCGTGAGCTGGCCAAAGCGATTGGCCAGCAGGGTGACGAGGTCGGAGCGGGTCATGCAGCGAGGGTCGTGGTACTCAGCAGGGCTTCACACGATCAGGTCAGGCTCAGTTGCCTTGGTCCAGCTTGGCCTTGAGCAGTGCGCCCAGGCTGGTGGTGCCAGCGTTGCCAACCGTCTCGCGGTTGTCCACCGACAGGCGCTGCAGGGCTTCTTGCTGCTCGATGCTGTCCTTGGCCTTGATCGACAACTGGATCGAACGCGTCTTGCGGTCGATGTTGATGATCATGGCGGAGACGTCGTCGCCTTCCTTCAGCAGGTTGCGGGCGTCTTCGACACGCTCGCGGGCCAGCTCGGAAGCACGCAGGTAGCCGGTGACTTCCTCGCTCAACTGGATCTCGGCGCCACGGGCGTCCACCGTCTTCACCTTGCCGACCACGGTCATGCCGCGGTCGTTGATCGAGGTGTAGTTGGTGAACGGGTCGGCGTCGAGCTGCTTGATGCCCAGCGAGATGCGCTCGCGCTCGACATCGATGCCCAACACGACGGCGTCCACTTCCTGGCCCTTCTTGAAGTTGCGCACAGCCGCTTCGCCAGTCTCGTTCCACGACAGGTCGGACAGGTGAACCAGACCGTCGATGCCAGCAGCCAGGCCGACGAACACGCCGAAGTCGGTGATCGACTTGACCGGGCCCTTGACCTTGTCGCCGCGCTTGAAGTTCTGCGCGAACTCGTCCCACGGGTTGGCGCGGCACTGCTTCATGCCCAGCGAGATGCGACGCTTGTCTTCGTCGATCTCCAGGACCATGACTTCCACTTCGTCGCCCAGGGCCACGATCTTGGAAGGTGCGACGTTCTTGTTGGTCCAGTCCATTTCGGAGACGTGGACCAGGCCTTCGATGCCCGGCTCGATTTCCACGAACGCGCCGTAGTCGGCGATGTTCGTGACCTTGCCGAACAGGCGGGTGCTCGACGGGTAGCGGCGCGACACGCCGTACCACGGGTCGTCGCCCATCTGCTTCAGGCCCAGCGAGACGCGGTTCTTCTCGGCGTCGAACTTCAGGACCTTGGCGGTCAGTTCCTGACCAACCGTCACCACTTCGCTCGGGTGACGGACACGGCGCCATGCCATGTCGGTGATGTGCAGCAGGCCGTCGATGCCGCCGAGGTCCACGAACGCGCCGTATTCCGTGATGTTCTTGACCACGCCGTTGACGAACGCGCCTTCGCGCAGCGTTTCCAGCAGCTTGGCGCGCTCTTCGCCCATCGAAGCCTCGACCACCGCGCGACGCGACAGCACAACGTTGTTGCGCTTGCGGTCGAGCTTGATGACCTTGAACTCCATCGTCTTGCCCTCGTAGGGGCTCATGTCCTTGACCGGACGCGTGTCGAGCAGCGAGCCCGGCAGGAAGGCGCGGATGCCGTTGACCAGCACGGTCAGGCCGCCCTTGACCTTGCCCGACACGGTGCCGGTCACGAAGTCGCCGGACTCCAGTGCGGTTTCCAGCGACAGCCACGAGGCCAGACGCTTGGCCTTGTCGCGCGACAGGATGGTGTCGCCGTAGCCGTTTTCGATGGCGTCGATGGCCACCGACACGAAGTCGCCGACCTGGACTTCGAGTTCGCCCTTGTCGTTCTTGAACTCTTCCAGGGGAACGTAGGCTTCGGACTTCAGGCCGGCGTTGACGACGACGAAGTTGTGCTCGATGCGGACGACTTCGGCGGAGATGACCTCACCGGCGCGCATGTTGGATCGCTGGAGCGACTCCTCGAACATCGCGGCGAATGAATCCATGCCGAAATCGGCCATAGCTGCTTGGGACATTGGGGACTTTCTGCACCGGGACACCCCGGCGGCGGGTGCCACTTCCGTGGCGGGGTTAGGTTGCTGATCCGGTCGGCGGGTCAGACGGCGGGCGCCGGCATTGCGTCGAACGGTTGGCTCGCGTTCCACCAGACCCCCACCTGCTGCATCGAGGCTTCGATGCCGAGCTGCGAGTTGTCCAGCAAGAGCGCGTCTTCAGCCGGCTTCAAGGGCGCGGTGGCGCGGGTCTTGTCCCGCTCGTCACGCGCCTCCAAGTCGGCTCGAAGGTCTTCGAGACTAGCAGGAATTCCCTTGGAAATCAATTGGTTGAGTCGCCGGACAGCGCGCGCGGCGGCCGTCGCCGTGAGGAAGATCTTGAGCTGCGCATCAAGGAAGATGACCGTGCCCATGTCGCGCCCGTCGGCCACCAGGCCAGGCAATTGCCGGAAACTGACCTGCAGATCGAACAGCGCCACCCGCACCGCCGGCCACGCCGAGATCTGCGACGCTATCGTGCCGACCGCCTCGTCGCGCAGCTCGTCGCTCACGTCCTCGCCAGCCAGCAGCACGCGCACGCCCTCGAAGCGCAGCGCCATCGAGCGGGCGATCGCCGCCAGCCCCGCCTCGTCGTCCGCCGAGACCCCTGCACGGCAGGCCGCCAGCGCCGTGACACGGTACAGCGAGCCGGAATCGAGCGTGTGGTAGCCCAGCCGTGCGGCCACGCCTGCGGACAGCGTGCCCTTGCCGGAAGCGGTCGGGCCATCGATGGTCAGCACCGGGATGTCCGCCGGACGGGCGGCCACCACCGAGAACAGCGCCTCGAAGTAGTCGGGGAAGGTCTTGGCCACGCACTTCGGGTCGAGGATGCGCACCGGCACCGCATGCGCGCCGTCGCCGGCCGGGTTCAGCCGGTTGAACGCCGCCAGCGACAGGCACATCGCCATGCGGTGGTCGTCGTAGGTGTGGATCGCGGCCGGCCGGAAGGTCGCCAGCGGCTCGATGCGGATGAAATCGATGCCCTCCTCCACCGTGGCGCCGAGCTTGCGCAGCTCGCAGGCCATCGCGGCGATGCGGTCGGTTTCCTTGACGCGCCAGCTCGCGATGTTGCGCAGCGTGCTCGGGCCGTCGGCATAGAGCGCCATCACGGCCAGCGTCATCGCCGCGTCGGGGATGTGGTTGCAGTCGAGGTCGATCGCCCGCAACGGCCAGGCGCCGCGGCGGATCTCCAGCGCATTCGGCTCGGCACGGACCACCGCGCCCATCGCCTCGGCGGCCTCGACGAAGCGGATGTCGCCCTGGATCGACGCACTGCCCACGCCCTCGATGCGCACCGGCGCGTCCACGCCCGCGATGGCGCCCAGCGCGATGAAATACGACGCCGACGACGCATCGCCTTCGACATGGACTTCACCCGGCGTGACGTAGCGGCTGCCGGCGGGGATGACAAACCGCTCCCAGCCGTGGCGCTCGACCGCGATGCCGAAGCGTTGCAGCAGGTTCAGCGTGATCTCGATGTAGGGCTTGGAGATCAGCTCGCCGACCACCTCGATCGTCACCGCCCGGTCGGTCGCCGCCAGCGGCAGCGCCAGCAGCAGTGCGGTCAGGAACTGGCTCGACACATCACCGCGCACGCGCACCGGCGTGTCCAGCGTCAGCGCGCCGCCCGCCACGCGCAGCGGCGGATAGCCCTCCACGCCCAGGCATTCGACCACGCCACCCAGCCCGCGCAGCGCGTCCACCAGATCGCCGATCGGCCGCTCGTGCATGCGCTTGACGCCGCCGAGCGTGAACGCGGTGCCACTCACCAGCGTCGAGATCACCGACAGCGCGGCGGTCAGTGGACGCATGGCTGTGCCGGCGTTGCCGAGAAACAGCTTGGCCCCGCGCACCGCAGGACGCCCAGCAAAGCCGGTGATGCGGGTGAAACGGCCGTCCTCCACGATCGTGCAGCCGAGCGTGCGCAGCGCGTCCAGCATCACGCGGGTGTCGTCCGAGTCGAGCAGATCGACCAGCGTCGTCGTGCCCGCGCTCAGGCCGGCCAGCAGCAGCAGGCGGTTGGAGATGCTCTTGGAACCAGGAAGCTGCACGGTACCGGCAGCGTGGCCGAGCGGCGGGAGGTCGAGGAAGGGAATCGAGTACATGGCGCGGAGCAAAAACAGCAGGCAGGTTCAGCGGGCCAAGGCCGGACGGGCGTTCATCTGCCAGCCGGCGCGGCCATCGGAGGCGGTGCGGATGAGGTCTTCGAGCGCCTCCTGGTTGCCCGAGCGCATGACGATCTCGAAGGCGTCGAGCGCGTGGCGCAGGCGCTGCGACTGCTTGAGGATCTCCTCGCGGTTGCTCAGCAGGATGTCGCGCCAGACGTTCGGGTCACCCGCCGCGATGCGCGTGAAGTCGCGGAAACCGGGGCCGGCCAGCGACAGGAACTCGCGCCCCGCCGGCTGCGCCAGCATCGCGTTGAAGTAGGCGAAGGCGAGCAGGTGCGGCAGGTGGCTGACGGCGGCGAAGGCGGTGTCGTGGTTCTCCGGCGTCATGCGCAGCACCTGGCAGCCGATGGCGGCCCAGACATCGGTGGCCTTCTGCACCATCACCGGGTCGGTCTGCGGCAGTGGCGTGAGGATGACCTGCTTGCCCTGGTAGAGCTGCACGTCGGCGTGCTCGACCCCGGCGACTTCCTTGCCCGCGATCGGGTGCGCGGGGACAAAGCTGCCGATGCGCTCCTTGAGCACGCGCCGCGCCACATCGACCACGTCGCGCTTGGTGCTGCCCACGTCCATGAACAGCGTGCCCGGCTCGACCATGTGGCGGATCGCCTTGAACGTCGCCTCGCTGGCGGCGACCGGCACCGCGATCAGCACGATGTCCGAGCCGGAGACCGCCAGCAGCGCCGACTCGGCCGCGATGTCGATCACACCCATGCGGCGTGCGCGTTCCACCGTGGACGGCGACTTGCTGTAGCCCACCACGCGCTGCACCAGCCCGGCCCGCTTGAGCGCCAGCGCGAAGCTGCCGCCCATCAGGCCGCAGCCGATCACCCCCAGTTGATTGAACATGATGATGGTCGAGCGGTGCTCAGTGGACGTCGATCGGGTAGGTGCCCAGCACCTTGAAGAAGGCACAGGACTCGCGCAGCTCGTGCAGCGCGGTCTGCACCGCCGGCTGCACGGGGTGGCCCTGCAGGTCGATGAAGAAGTAGTACTCCCACTGCCCCGAGCGGGCCGGGCGCGACTCCAGCCGGCTCATCGACACGCCGTGTTTCTTCAGCGGGGCGAGGATGTCGTACATGGCACCGGGGCGGTTTTCGACCGAGACGACCAGGCTCGTGCAGTCGTGGCCGGACGCCTGCGGCGCGGGGTGGCGCAGCGGGTCGGTGACGATGGCGAAGCGGGTGCGGTTGTGGGTGTCGTTCTGGATCGCCGGGGCGACGACGTGGACACCGTATTCGCTGGCCGCGCGCGTGCTGGCGATGCCGGCGATCGACGGGTCCAGCGACGCGAGCCGCGCACCTTCGGCGTTGCTCGACACCGGGCGGCGCTCGGCGTGCGGCAGGTGCAGCGACAGCCACTCGTGGCACTGCGCCAGCGCCTGCGGGTGGGCGCAGACCGCGGTGATGCCGTCGAGCGCGTTGTCCTTGCGCAGCAGGTTGTGGCGCACGAACAGGCTGGTCTCGCCGATGATGAACAGCGGCATGGTCAGGAAGATGTCCAGCGAGCGGGCGACCATGCCCTCGGTGGAGTTCTCGACCGGCACGACGCCGAAGTCGGCCACGCCGGCCGAGGTGCTGCGGAAGACCTCGTCGATGCTCGCGCACGGCACGCGCACGATGGACGAGCCGAAGTAGCCGAGGGCCGCCTCTTCGCTGAAGGTGCCGGCCGGGCCGAGGTAGGCCACACGGGTCGGCGTTTCCAGCGAGCGGCAGGCGCTCATGATCTCGCGCCAGATCGGAGCGACGCTCTCGTTCTTCAGCGGGCCGGGGTTGCCGGACTTCAGCCCGTCGATGACTTGCGCCTCGCGCTCGGGGCGGAAGACGACCGAGCCTTCGTGCTTCTTGATCTCGCCCACTTCCAGGGCCAGCCCGGCGCGGCGGTTGAGCAACGCGAGCAGTTCGCGGTCGAGGGCGTCGATCTTGTCGCGCAGCTCCGGCAGGGTGGGCGTCGTCATGGCGGGTGTCTCGTGGTGTTGTTGTTCAGCCGTTCACGGCCGCAAAGTCGCGCAGGTAGGCCACCAGCGCCTGCACGCCGGCCAGCGGCATGGCGTTGTAGACCGAGGCGCGCATGCCGCCGACGCTCTTGTGGCCCTTGAGCTGCAGCAGGCCACGCGCCTTCGCCCCGGCCAGAAACGCCTCGTTGCGCGACTCGTCCCGCAACTGGAACGGCACGTTCATGCGCGAGCGGCAAGCTGCATCGATCCGGTTGACGCAGAAGCCAGCGCCCTCGCCGTCGAGGTAGCCGTAGAGCAGCGCCGCCTTCTCGATGGCGCGGCGCTCCATCTCCGCCACGCCGCCCTGGCGCTTCACCCACTGGAACACCAGCCCGGCGATGTAGATGCCGTAGGTCGGCGGCGTGTTGTACATCGAGGCGTTGTCAGCAACCGTCTTGTAGTCGAACGCGCTCGGGCAGACCTTCAGCGCGTGGCCGAGCAGGTCTTCGCGGACGATGACGATCGTGACGCCGGCCGGGCCGATGTTCTTCTGGGCCCCGGCAAACGCCAGACCGACCTTCGACCAATCAATCGGGCGCGACAGGATGTGCGACGAGCAGTCGATCACCAGCGCGGCGTCGCTGCCCAGCGCCTGCAGGTTCGGCAGCGCCTGGAACTCGACGCCGTGGATCGTCTCGTTGGTGCAGACATGCACGTACCGCGCCCCCGGCCGCAGCGCCCAGTCAGCCGGATCCGGCATGGTCAGGTGCCCGCCCTCGGCATTGCTGGCGATGACCTGGGCGTCGCAATAGCGCAGCGCCTCCTTGGCCGATTTCTGCGACCACGAACCGGTGATGACGAAGTCCGCCTGCTCGCCGCGCGACAGGTTCATCGGCACGATCGCGTTCTCGGCCAGCCCGCCGCCCTGCATGAACAGGATGCGGAAGTTCGCCGGCACCGCCAGCAGTTCGCGCAGGTCGGCCTCGGCGGCTTCGGCGATGGACATGAACTCGCGGCCGCGGTGGCTCATCTCCATCACGCCCATGCCCGAGCCGTGCCAGTCGAGCATCTCGGCAGCGGCTTCGCGCAGGACTTCTTCGGGCAGCGCCGCCGGACCGGCGGAAAAGTTGTAGGGACGCTGGGACATCGTCAACTCACAGGCAGAACACAGGGAATGGCGTGACGGACTGGCATTACTTCTTGGCAGGCGCCGAGGCACCCTTGGCCGGAGCCGCCGGCATGCCCAGACGGCCACTGACGCTGCGGTCCAGCGCCTGCAGCTTCGGCTCGACGATGGGGCGTGTCTCGGCGACCAGCTTCTCGGACAGTCCCTTCTGGATCTCGGGGGACATCTGCTGGTAGCGGCGCACCACCGGCGACTCCAGCCAGCCCACCAACTGCTTGAGTTCGTCCTCGGTGAACTTCTCGTCGAGCAGCGGCCCCATCACGCCCGGTGCCATCTTCAGCGCCTTGTCGCGCAGCAGCGGGTTGGTCTCTTCGACGTACTTGCGGATGTCGGCCTGGATCTCCTTGGCCAGCGCCTCGCGCTTCTCGGGCGCGATGCGGGTCTGCAACACCTGGCCGGCCTGCTGCATCATCGCCATGGCCGGTTGTTCGACGAGGCTGCGGGCGATGCCCTCGACCCCGCCCTGCTGCAACTGGATCACCTTGGCGATCAACTCCTTCTTGGCGGCGCTGGTCTCGGCCACGGCCAGGGTCGGGGCGGTCATCAGCACACACAGGGCGCCGGTCGTCAGCGCCGAGCGCCACAGATTGGAAGTCATCAGACGCTTTCCCCGGTGGTGTCACCGGCATCGGTTTCAGGAGCGACGGACGGATCGGTCTCCGCCGCGGCTTCGACCGCCGCATCGTTCTCGACGATGCGCTGCAAGCCCGAGAGCTTGGAGCCTTCGTCCAGCGCGATCAGCGTC
>JBEEMX010000130.1:0-8232 GCA_041192465.1 Pseudomonadota bacterium
TCCTGGACGAGATCGACAAGCTCGGCGCCGACTTCCGCGGCGATCCCTCGAGCGCGTTGCTCGAGGTGCTCGATCCGGAGCAGAACGCCGCCTTCACCGATCACTATCTCGATCTGCCGTTTGATCTTTCGAAGTGCTTTTTTATTGCCACCTCAGCCACCAATTTTGTTGGCTACGCAAGGCGACTTTTTAGAAACCTGCTACTTGCTCTATTATGGCGAATTGCCGACCCCTGCCCAGCGCAACAAGTTTGAACATGACATCACGCATCACACGATGATCCATGAGCAAATGGCTTTGATGTTCCGTGGCTTCCGTCGCGATGCCCACCCGATGGCTGTGTTGACTGGCTTGGTGGGCGCTTTGTCGGCCTTCTACCATGACAGCACCGACATCAACAACCCTGAGCACCGCGCCATTTCCGCAATCCGCCTGATTGCCAAGATGCCAACGCTTGTCGCTATGGCCTACAAATATGGCGTCGGTCAGCCCTTTATGTACCCCAAGAACGACCTGAGCTACTCGGGCAACTTCCTGCGCATGATGTTTGGCACCCCGTGTGAAGAGTACAAGGTCAATCCCGTGATCGAGCGGGCCATGGACCGCATCTTCATCCTGCACGCCGACCACGAGCAGAACGCCTCGACCTCGACGGTGCGCCTGTGCGGCTCGTCGGGCACCAACCCGTTTGCCGCCATCGCGGCGGGCGTGGCCTGCCTGTGGGGTCCGTCGCACGGCGGTGCCAACGAGGCCTGCCTGAACATGCTGGGCGACATCCAGAAGATGGGTGGCGTGGCCAAGGTCGGCGAGTTCATGAACCAGGTGAAGGACAAGAACTCCGGCGTCAAGCTGATGGGCTTCGGTCACCGCGTCTACAAGAACTACGACCCGCGCGCCAAGCTGATGCGCGAGACCTGCCACGAGGTGCTGGGGGAGCTGGGTCTGCAGAACGACCCGCTGTTCAAGCTGGCCATGGAGCTGGAGAAGATCGCGCTGGAAGACGATTACTTCGTCGCCCGCAAGCTCTATCCGAACGTGGACTTCTACTCCGGCATCGTGCAGCGCGCCATCGGCATCCCCGTGCCGCTGTTCACCGCCATCTTCGCGCTGGCCCGCACCGTCGGCTGGATCGCGCAGTTGAACGAGATGATCGGCGATCCGGAGTACAAGATCGGCCGTCCGCGCCAGTTGTTCGTCGGGTCCACCCGCCGCAACGTGCCACCACTGTCCGCACGCTGAAGCTCAGAAGCGGTAGCCGATCCGCAAGGCGCCCCAGTGGCGCCCCTGCACCACGATCGGCGCCGCCACCTCCTTGAGCAACACAAAACTGCCACCACCCATGTCGCGCCGGTAGGTCTGCACCAGAAATGGCCGGCGGTTGCGGGCCGAGGCCAAGCCGGTTCTGTCATTGAAAATGCGCCGATAGCGGCTGTTGGCGGTGTTCCACACCACATCACCATGGCGCTGTACCTGGCAGTACAAGCGGTTGTGGGTGGAAACATACCCATTGCGGTCTACCGCGATGCAATACGCAACCTTGTCGCCACAGGCCAGCACCTGCTCTTGCACCGGCGGGAACAGGCGATCGGCCAGCGGCACAAAACGGGTCAGGAACTGCGGCGGATCGGTCTGGACAATGGGCTGATACTGTTCATCGAACAGCGCCTGCAGATCGATTTGACCACCCGCGAGTGCCTGGTCCAGCAGCTCGGTGATGCGCTGTGCGGCGGCTTGCGCCGAGCGGATCAACGGGGTGTCCTCGGTCTCGACGCCACAGCCTGCCAGCTCGTCAATCAGACGCTCCGGCACCGCCAGGAAGCGGTTGCTGCAGTGCATTGCCGCGTCCAGCCCGCTGATCGCGCCCTGGATCTCCTTGCCCAGTGCCTGCGTCTTGTCGATCACCTGCTGCGCGATCGAGCGGCTGATGTCGGCAGCAGAGTCGATGTGGTGGACCGCCGTTTCCACATCGGCAAAGGCCCGGTGGATCTGCCCCTGCCGCTCCGTGACGGGATCGACGCGGATATCGCGCGAAAACGCCTCGATGCGCCGATCCAGGTCAGCCAGCGTGCCCATGATGGTGCGAGAAGACAGCTCGACCCGCCCGGCCAGGTCCTTCACGGCATCCGCCACTACACCGAAACCGCGACCGGCCTCCCCTGCCCGCTTGGCCTCGACCGAGGCATTGAACGCCACCAGCCGGGTTTGCAGCGCGATCTGTCCGATGTCACCGGCGGCGTTGGCCACCTGGTGCAGCACCTCGACGATGCCCGTCACCTCGCGGGCCACCTGCTCGACCTGCTGCCGGGCACGGGCCACCGCTGCCCTGCTTGCCCCAGTGGCCTCACCGATGGCGTGCTGGGTCTCCTGCACCCGACCGAGATTGCGGTTGAGGTGCTGCATGGCCTGCAGCTGTGTCGCCACGATCTTCTGGGTGTCCTCGATCACGCCGCGGGTTTCCGCCGCATCCCGACCGATGTTCGACACCTGGCGCGACAACCGTTGCACCACGTCGGCCAGATGGGTGGAGGCCAAACTGGGTTCAGCCTCCAGCGCCGTGGGGACAGCCCCCCGAGATCGAAGCAGGTTCATCATGGGTGGTCATCCGAACGGCAGAACGGGCTCACCAAGTGCGCAGCTTGGCGCGCAGGCGGGCGATGGACTGGCTGTGCAGCTGACAGATCCGAGACTCGGTCACGCCCAGTACTGCGGCGATTTCCTTGAGATTCATGTCTTCTTCGTAGTACATGCTCATCACGAATTGCTCGCGCTCGGGCAGGTGCTTGATGGCTTCGACCAGCGCCTCGCGCATGCGCCGATCGTTGAGGCGTGCCAGTGGATCGCTGTCGTTGTCGGTGACGATGTGGCGGTCCAGGTAGTCGTTCTCACCCTCATCGCCGCTCATGTCTTCGAGGTAGACCAACTGCGTGCCACGCACTCGGTTCAACAAGCTCTGGTAGTCGCTCAGCGCCAGGCCCATCTCGACAGCAATCTCGCTCTCGTGCGGCGCGCGACCGAAGCGTTGCTCCAACCGGTGTACGGCGGCTTCGATGTCGCGCTGGTGTTTGCGGTTGCTGCGGCTCATCCAGTCGCCGCCACGCAACTCGTCCAGCATGGCACCGCGAATGCGCTGTGTCGCGAAGGTCTCGAACTGGACCCCCTGCGTCACGTCAAAACGTGTGAGGGCGTCGGTCAATCCGATCATGCCGACCTGGATCAGGTCGTCAAGTTCGACATTGGCCGGCAGCCGGGCAATCATCTGGTGCGCCAGACGCCGCACCAGCGAGCTGTATTGCTCCAGCATCTTGTTGGCTTCGAGTTGGCCCTTGGAGGTATACATCAGGTGGCTCCGGATCGGTTCAGACCATCGGCTGCAAAAGGAGTGACGACGTCACCGGCGCCGGGCCACGGCGCCCCATCTCGGGCAGGACAAAAGCAGCAGCAGCGTTCATCGGGTCATCCATGAGGGCCCTCAGCGACTCCATCGGCCGGTTCGGGTTCATGCGCCAAGTTCTCGCGCTGCGTAGCCACTGCGACGCAGCGACGAGCCGATCGATACGCCGGGGCGCGCGAAGGCCATGCTCACGTCTGCGGGGCTCATGCGCCACGCTTGCGAGGCACTGCCACGCAGCGCACGCTGGACCAGCATCTGGCTGTTCAGGTGGTGCCAATCCTCCGGCACCCGCTGTCCAGTGGCAACAGCCAGCACCTTCAACCGGTGCCGGATCAGCGCATCAAGCGCAGGACCGAGCTTCACCGCCTCATCGAGCTTCGACAGGATGATGCCCTTGGCCTGCGTCGCCCTGTAGGCGGTGATCACGTCCTCGATCGTCTCTGCCTGCTGCGCAGCGTTGATCACCAGCAGGCGCTTGATGCTGCGGTGGGTCAGCATGTCGAGCAGATCACGGGTGCGGGCATCGCGCTGCGCCAGACCGGCGGTGTCGATGAGCACCATCTTTTTGCTGGACAGCAAATCAAGCAGATCCTCCATCGCAGCGCGGTCATGTGCCGTGTGAACCGGCACGCCAAGAATGCGGCCGTGAGCACGCAACTGTTCGTGGGCGCCGACACGGTAAGCATCCAGCGTGATCAGACCGAGTTGCGACGGGCCGTGGCGTGTGGCGAACGCGGTGGCGAGCTTGGCGGTCGAGGTGGTCTTGCCGACGCCGGTCGAGCCGATCAGCGCGTAGACACCCCCCTCGTCTTCCAGATCGGTCTCGTCCTCGCTGGTCAGCAGGTTGCGTTGCAGCAGGTCGGTCACGGCGCCTAGCTCATCCCCTTCGTCCAGCGGGAGGCCATCGACCAGCTCACGCACCAGTGCCGGCGAGAAACCGCACTCCAGCAACCGGGTACTCAACTGCCCATGGCGGGGGTTTTTCTGCAGCCGATCCATGAACGCCATCATGGTGAAGCGTTCTTCGATCAGGCTCTTCATGGATCGGATCTCGGCCAGCATGTCCGCGTCGGCAGATGGGGAGGCGGCGATCTCCGGCTCGTCATCGAAACTGTCTTCCACTGGGGAAGAACGCGCGGCAGGGCTCGGGACCGGGCTGGCGGTCGCTGAAGGACGGGCCGTGCCGGGCCGGCGGGCCGGCGCCGAAGGACTCAGCAGGAACGGGCGGATTGGGGTGTCCTGGGCACCCACCGGAGCCAGTACACCGAGGCGGGCGCTCTCGGGCGGCGTGGACCAGTCGCCATAACTGGGTTCGGGCGCTGGAACCTGGTGGATTGACAAGGGTGCAGGTACGGGTACGGCAACACCATCACGCCCACTCAATTCTGCCTTGCGCTTCTTGAGCATGCGTTCGCGGACATAGTCCTGGAACGACAGAGTGCTCATCGCCAGCGTGCCTACGTCGTCCTGCACCGGTGTGGCCGGTGGCTCAGGAGGAGCAGCCGCCGCTCTGGGTGCAGCCGGTGCAGCCAGGGAGCGCGGGGGGGCTGGCTGCGGCGTGGGCGCCGCGGCGGGGGATTCGTGGCGCTCCAGCGCATCGATGCTCTCGGACGGCATCGCCACCACTTCAACCCCATCGCTGCTCGGTTTGGTGGACAGGATCACCGCGTTGTCGCCGAAGGTCTGACGCACTTTCTGCATCGCTTCGCGCGAGTTGCGCCCGAAAAAGCGCTTCACATTCATGAGTGTGCTCCGATGATCGAACCGATGCGGATCGAGTGGGTGTCAGGTATTTCGCTGTGCGCCAGCACCTTCAGGCGCGGTGCAGCGCGGCGCAGCAGGCGCGACAGCGACGGACGCAGCGGGTCAGGCACCAGCAGGCAGGCTGCCTGGCCGAGGTCTTCCTGGCGGCGTGCTGCATCGAAAGCACCGCGGCTGAGCTGGTCGGCCACGCTCGGGTCGAGCACCGGGCCATTCGCTGCCGTCAGCGCCTGGGTCAGCAGCCGCTCCAGCTCGGGCTCCAGCGCAATGACATCCAGCTCGCGCTGCGTGCCGTAGATCTGCTGCACGATGGCCGGAGCCAGTGCCACGCGCAGCCGCCGCGCCAGCTCGACCGGATCGGTCACACCGGCCGCCGATTGCTCGGCCAGCGATTCGACGATCGAGCGCATGTCGCGGATGTGCACGCCTTCTTCCAGCAGCGACTGGAGGATTTTCTGCAGAGGGACGATGCCGATCATCTTGGGGATCACGTCTTCGATGAGTTTGGGTGCCAGCTTGGTCACATGCTCGACCAGCGCCTGGGTTTCGGTGCGGCCCAGCAAACGGGCCGCGTGTTGTTGCATCAAGTGTGAAAGATGGGTCGCCACGACGGTCGAGGAATCAACAACCGTGTACCCGGCCATTTGGGCGGTTTCTCGCTGGCGCTCGTCCACCCACACCGCCGGCAGCCCGAAGGCCGGATCGACCGTGATCTGCCCCTGCAGCGTGGGTTGTGCATTGCCCGGATTGATGGCCAGGAACATGCCCGGATAGGCCTCGCCCTCACCCATGACGGCGCCGCGCAGCGTCAGGCGGTACATGCTGGGCTTGAGTTCGAGGTTGTCGCGGATGTGGACGGAAGGCGGCAGGAATCCCACCTCTTGCGCAAACTTCTTGCGCACACCCTTGATCCGGTTGAGCAGGTCGCCGCCGCGCTCCTTGTCCACCAGCGCGATCAGGCGGTAGCCGACCTCCATGCCGAGCGTGTCCACCGGCTGCAGATCGTCCCAGCTCGCTTCGTCGCCGGGCGCCTTGCGCGTCGTGGCATCGGCTTCGGCGAGACCAGCCGCCTCGGCCGCGGCGAGCTGCGCACCGCGTCCCCGCATGCTGTACGACAGGTAGCCCAGTCCCCCCGACACCAGCAGGAACACCAGATGCGGCATCCCCGGCACCAGCCCCAGCATCCCGATGACCGCCGCGGCCATGCCCACCGCCTGCGGCGTGCGGAACATCTGGCCGATGATCTGCGTGCCGACATCCTGCTCCTTGCCGACACGGGAGACCACCATGGCCGCCGCCACCGAGATCAGCAGGCTGGGAATCTGTGCCACCAGCGCGTCGCCCACGGCCAGCAGCACATAGATGCTTGCGGCGGCCGAGGCAGTCAGGTCGTGCTGCGCGACCCCGATGACGAAACCACCGAGGATGTTGATGACCAGGATCAGGATGCCGGCGATGGCATCCCCGCGCACGAACTTTGACGCACCGTCCATCGAGCCGAAGAACTCCGCCTCGTTGCCGACCTCGATGCGCCGGCGCTTGGCCTCCTTCTCGTCGATCAGACCGGCATTCAGGTCGGCGTCGATCGCCATCTGCTTGCCGGGCATCGCATCCAGCGTGAAACGCGCGCCAACTTCGGCGATCCGCTCGGCGCCCTTGGTCACCACGACGAAGTTGATGACCACCAGGATCGCGAAGACGATGAAGCCGACCG
Organism: Pseudomonadota bacterium; assembly: GCA_041192465.1. Lineage (GTDB taxonomy): Bacteria > Pseudomonadota > Gammaproteobacteria > Burkholderiales > Burkholderiaceae_C > Sphaerotilus. The sequence continues at coordinate 6,867 of JBEEMX010000130.1, forward strand.
CGAAGTTGCCGCCGATCAGGAAGTGGCCAAAGGACTCGATCACCGCGCCGGCTGCGCCTGGCCCGGTGTGGCCGTCCAGCAGCACGATCCGGCTCGACGCCACATTCAGCGACAGGCGCAGCAGCGTCGTCAGCAGCAGCACCGACGGAAACGCCGCGAAGTCCAGCGGCCGCACCATGTAGGACGCCACTACCATCACCATCAGTGCCGAGGCAATGTTGAAGGTGAACAGCAGGTCCAGCACGAACGTTGGCAGCGGCAGCACCATCATGGCCAGCACCATGATGATCATCACCGGAGCGGCCATGCCCTGCAGCCAGGCAGTGTTGGTGCCAAACAGGCGTTGCAGGGTCAGGGTGAGGGTCTGAGCGTTCATGGCGTGGGGGTGCCGCCGTGGCGGGCGGCGTGCCGGTTGTGTCGGGGATCGGCCGGGTCAAGCTCGGGCGGCACGGGAATCAGATCGAGCGAAGTCGGGTATGGCGCCCGGCCAGCCACCGCCTCGCGCAGGCGGAACACATGCGCCAGCACCTGCGCCACGGCGCTGTAGAGCGCCACGGGTATCTCGCGGTCCAGCTCGGTCGTTGCGTAGAGCGCGCGGGCCAGCGGCGGCGCCTCCAGCACCGGCACGCGGGACTCCGTCGCCAGGTCGCGGATCCGCATCGCCACCTGGTCCGTGCCCTTGGCGACAACCTTGGGCGCACCGCCGACATCCTCGCTGTACTGGATCGCCACGGCGTAGTGGGTCGGGTTCATCACGACCAGGTCGGCTGTCGGCACCGCGGTCATCATCCTGCGGCGCGAAGCCTCGCGCATGCGCTGGCGCAGGCGGCCCTTGATCTCCGGATTGCCTTCCTGCTGCTTGTGCTCGTCCTTGATGTCCTGGTGGCTCATCTTGAGCTTCGACGCGTGCAGGAAACGCTGCAGTGGCCAGTCGATCACGGCGAACAGCGCCAGCACCAGCACCAGCAGCCACAGACCCGACAGGATCTGGCTGCCCGCTTCGGTGAACGCTGCGGTCAGCTCGACCGACTGGCTGCGCACGAAATCTTCCCGGTGCCCCCACATCCACAGCGTCCCCACGGCCCCCAGCAGCAGCGCCAGCACGCAGGACTTGAGCGTGTCGCTCAGCTTGTCCTTCGACAGCAGATTGACCAGAGACCATGCTGCCCAGGAACAGGCTCAGCAGCAGGAGATCCGGTACCACCGAAGCCAGGCGCTCGGCCATGAACGCCGGACTGGCCACCGTCACGGCGTCAAAGCGCAGCGCGGCCGCCAGCAGATCCTGCAGCCGCTGCGTGACCGAGGGCGCCACCGACGAGATCACGCCCAGCGAGGCAGCGACCACGGCGAAGTGCCCGAGGTCTCG
>JBEEMX010000131.1:0-7986 GCA_041192465.1 Pseudomonadota bacterium
GGTGGCGCTCGCCCGGCGCGCGCAACCGCGGATCCCACCACCGATCGGCGCGCGGGTCGATGGAGGCCAGCCGAATGCCGCGTGCGTCGCAGCGCCGGCCGCGGTGGCGCTGCACGTTGCGCGCGATCCAGAGTTCCTGCTGCCAGCCGAGCTGCCCCAGCCACCACAGCGGCGAGCCTTGGAGCGGTGGCGGGGTTCCGTCCAGCGCATCGGGCCGGGCAGCGGTCTCGAAGGCCGAGAACAGGCGCAGGCTGCGGTTGCGGGCGTCGATCAGGGCCAGCGACAGCAACTCTCGCCCGGCATGGCGCATCGTCACCGGGTGGTCGAGGTCTGTGGCGGGCATCAGCATCGTGGACAGGCCAGGGAGGGAAGGCATGGCAACGATTGTGAACTTGTTCACGGTATTCGGCGATGCTTGCCACACACCTGACCGGGCGGGTGGAGCGCCCTGGGACTGGGGGGACGCTCAGGTGGTGCGTCCGACGATCGACGCCGTGGCAATCAGCTCTTCCAGCATGGCCAGTGAGGCCCGACCCGACACCGAGAACGGATCCAGCACCGGCCGGTCGCTGTACTTGAGCACGATCGACGGATTGATGCGCGCCAGGTTGACCTGGCCCATCGTCCAGCCCGAGAAGCGCCGCTCGGTGATCTCCTCGTAGTGCAGCACCATCACGTCATGGTGGCGATCGTCGCGCACGATGGCGTTGTAGAGCGCGTTCACCGTGTCGCGCCCGCCCTCGATCACCTGCATGAAGACGTTGCCACCGTGGCAGAGGATGCCGGTGATGCCGAGCGCCGGATTGTGGGCGCGCGACTGGGCGAGGATCGCGTCGATCACCTCGGGTGTGACCGCATCGGCGCGGCTCGCATACAGCAGACGGACGAGCATGGGGTTCAGCCTTTGCGGTGGGTGACGAGGGCGAGGAATTCGCGGCGCAGGTTCGGGTCTTTCAGGAAGGAGCCGCGCATGACGCTGTTGACCATCTTGGAGTCCAGGTCCTTGACACCGCGCCAGCCCATGCAGAAGTGGTCGGCCTCCATGATCACGGCCAGCCCGTCGGGCTGCATCTTGTCGTTCAGCAGGTCGGCCACCTGGGTGACGGCTTCCTCCTGGATCTGCGGGCGGGACATGATCCACTCGGCCAGCCGCGCGTACTTCGACAGGCCGATCAGCGCCGAATGCGCGTTGGGCATCACGCCGATCCAGAGCTTGCCGATGATGGGGCAGAGGTGGTGCGAGCAGGCGCTGCGCACGGTGATCGGGCCGACGATCATCAGCTCGTTCAGGTGCTCCACATTGGGAAACTGCGTGACAGGTGGCTGGGCGACGTAGCGGCCGCGGAACACCTCCTGCAAGTACATCTTGGCCACGCGGCGGGCGGTGTCCTGGGTGTTGTGGTCGCTGTCGGTGTCGATCACCAGGCTGTCGAGCACGCCGGCCATCTTGCCCTGCACCTCGTCGAGCAGGGCCTCCAGATCACCAGGCCGGATGAAGTCGGCGATGTTGTCGTTGGCGTGGAAGCGGCGGTTGGCGGCCTGGATGCGGGCCCGGATGACGGCGGACATCGGCCGTCCGGCCTCCTGGGCGTGGCCGTGGTCGTCGTCGCCCGACGCTGTCGTGGCAGGGGATTCGGTGGGGCTGTTCATCGTTCGGTGGGCATCCGGAGTGGGAGGAAATCCTAGCAGGCCCGGGTTTTTCATGCGCAAAGCGGGTTACCGACGGATTAACCCGGACAAATCCACAACATTGCCGCCGAGCCGGACTAAGGGTTTGCAAGAATGGACGCACTGGAATGGAATCCAAGGAGCCTCCATGTCACGCCCTCCGCTGATCGGCATTTCCGCCCGCATTTATTTCCCGAACACGCCGGTGGCCGATCTGGGTGGTGTCTTCACCCGCACGCTGCACTACCTGGAGCAGTCGGTGGCCCACTGGGTGCTGGGCGGGCGGGCGCTGGCGGTGATGATCCCGGCCATCGAGAGCGACGGCATGATCGAGCGCAGCAAGATGAGCCTGTCCGAGTACGCCAGTCACCTCGACGGACTGGTGCTGCAAGGTGGCAACGACATCGCGCCCGAGAGCTATGGGGAAACTCCGCTGCGCCCTGAATGGAGCGGTGACCGCATCCGTGACCGCTACGAGATCGATCTGTTCGAGGCGTTCGTGGCGGCCGGCAAACCGGTGGTGGGCATCTGCCGCGGCTGCCAGCTCATCAATGTGGCCCTCGGTGGCACGCTCTACCAGGACATCCCCACACAGGCACCATCCTCGGTACGCCACCTGCACCTGGAGCAGTACGACCAGCAGTTCCACGCGATGGGCATCGTGCCGGGGACGCGGCTGTCGGCGCTTTACCCTGGGGTGCGCACGGCCGTGATCAACTCGATCCACCACCAGGCGGTGAAAGACCTGGGGCATCACCTCACAGTCGAGGCCCGCGCCCAGCCGGACGGGCTGGTCGAGGCCATCCGCTGGAACGGGCCGAGCTATGTCTTCGGCATGCAGTGGCACCCGGAGTTCATGGCGCAGCAAGTGAGCCACGCCACCCAGCTCGATGGCCAACCGATCTTGGCGGACTTCCTGGCCGCTTGCCTGCGCCGACGGGGGTGAGTGCATCCCGCGTGACTGCCTACGTTGTTACTGCTTGAAAGTACTGTGCTTCTGTCGATATAGCGTTGTATGCGGCGTCGATGTGAAAAACGATGCAGTACCGTCCCATGATTCGAGAGAGAATTCGCAAATTCGCGTGAATTTATGTCAGGATTTGATGTTTTCAAATTTATCTTGAGCATCTTTCTTGACAACAAGGGCGCCGATCCCACGGCGTTTGACGGGGCAGCATGAAATTTTCAATTAAAGACAGACGCGAGGGTGCCTGACCATGGCCGACATGCAAGCAACCCGGCGCCGAGCGGCTGTGTCCGTGTTTTCAGATGTCCTTGACGAGGCCGCGCTGACCGAGGCGCTCTGGCTCCAGCACGAGACGATGCGGGGAGAAAACGTCTCGGACATCATCGCGTTCGTCGATGCCGTCGCCCAGCGCAATCTGCTGGATGCGGTGTTCGTCAAGCGGCTCTACAACGGCTTTTACAAGGCGCTGCGCGAAAGCTCCGACCGCCTGCCGCTGGACCCGTGGCCGGCCATGCAGGCCGCCCGTGCGGCCGCCCGGCCGCCCTCACCGCCCCCGCCCCCGCCAGCCGCCGTACCTGTGGCTTCTGTGGTCGCACCGGTGATCAATCCGGTTGCGGCTGCGCTGGCGGCGGCGCAGGCTGCAGCCCCTGCGCAGGCGCTGGTGCCGGAAGAACCGCCAGTGATCTTCGGCGCGCTGATGCGGGCCATCGTGGCCGAGGTGTTCCAGCACCACCGCGAAGCACTCGACGAGGTCCGCAAGGATGCCTTGCAGCGCCTGGACGACGCGATGGCGGCACCCGCCTTGCGACAGCAGTTCCGCAGCGGCTGGAGCCGTGCGCTGCAGCACGACTGGCAACTGCCGGGCACGCATGCCGATCTGGCTGAACTGACCCGCGTGGTCTATCTGGCGCTGGGAGATGCCTTCGGCCGCGCAGGTGCAGACCACGTCCTCCAGCGTGGGCTGGACGCGGCCGAGGCCGTCCCCGAAGCCAAGGTGTTTGCGCCACGTCGCCTGCTGGCCACCATCAAGGGCCTGCGTATCTGATCTGATCCGAATGACCGGTGGATGCGGCCCCGTGCCGACACTGCCGGCCTTGCCTTGACCACAGCGCCGCGTGCGCGGGCGATTCGATCCCCCGCTCCGGCAGGAGAACAGCATGTCCAATCTGCAGGGCGTCCGTGACGCCGCCGTCGATACCGACACCGATGACCACGATGCCCCGACCCCGATGACTGCGCAGGAGCGCAAGGTCATTCTTGCTTCCTCGCTCGGCACCATCTTCGAGTGGTATGACTTCTACCTCTACGGGGCCCTCGCGGCCATCATCGCCAAGCAGTTCTTTACGGCGCTGGAGCCAACTTCGGCTTTCATCTTTGCGCTGCTGGCGTTCGCCGCCGGTTTCATCGTGCGACCGATCGGGGCCGTGATCTTTGGTGGTCTGGGCGACATGATCGGGCGCAAGTACACCTTCCTGGCGACCATCGTGATCATGGGGGTCTCGACCACACTGGTCGCCGTGCTGCCGACCTACAGCACGGCTGGCGCCTTTGCCCCGATCGCGCTGGTGTTGCTGCGGATGCTGCAGGGTCTGGCGCTCGGCGGCGAGTATGGCGGTGCCGCCATCTACGTGGCCGAGCACGCACCGCAGAATCGCCGGGGTGCCTACACCGCCTGGGTGCAGACGACGGCGACCGTCGGCCTGTTCCTGTCGCTGATCGTGATCCTGGTGACCCGCAGCCTGCTGGGTGAAGCGCAGTTCGGTGAGTGGGGCTGGCGCATTCCCTTCGGCTTGTCGGCCGTGATGCTGGCGTTTTCGCTGTGGATCCGGCTGTCGATGAGCGAGTCGCCGGCGTTTCGCAAGATGCAGGAAGAAGGCAAGACCTCCAAGGCACCGCTGGCCGAGTGCTTCGGGCAGTGGAAGAACCTCAAGATCATCGTGCTGGCGCTGTTCGGGCTGGTGGCAGGTCAGGCGGTGGTCTGGTACACGGGGCAGTTCTATGCGCTGTTCTTCCTGACCGGCGTGCTCAAGGTCGAACCGAACACCGCCAGCATCCTGATTGCCATCGCGCTGCTGATCGGCACACCGTTTTTCGTCGTGTTCGGCACACTGTCGGACCGCATCGGTCGCAAGCCGATCATCATGGCCGGCCTGCTGATTGCCTGCGTGGCCTATTTCCCGCTGTTCAAGCTGCTGACCTCGATGGCCAATCCGGATCTGGCGGCGGCGCAAGAACGGGTGCAGATCGTCGTCAAGGCCGATCCGATGACGTGTTCGTTCCAGGGCAGTCCCATCGCCAAGGAGACCGACTTCACCTCGTCCTGTGACATTGCCAAGCGTGCGCTGGCGCAACTGTCGGCCAGCTACACCAACATCGCGTTGCCGTCGGGTACGCCGACGGAGGTGCATGTGGGCACCACGGTGCTGAAGCCGCCCAATGGCCGCTTGACGGCAGAGGGCGACCGCTTCGAGTCCGACAACCTCGTCGATATCGCCAAGTTCCGCAAGCAGGATCTGCCGGATGCGCTGGCGGCTGCTGGTTACCCGCGCAAGGCCGATCCCGCCAAGATCAACCATGTCGGTGTGGTGGCGGTGCTGGTGGTGCTGATGCTGCTGGTGACGATGGTGTACGGCCCGATCGCCGCCACCCTGGTCGAGATGTTCCCGACCCGCATCCGCTACACCTCGATGAGCTTGCCGTACCACATTGGCAACGGCTGGTTCGGCGGCCTGATGCCGACCATCGCCTTCGCGATGGTGGCGCAGAACGGCGACATGTACCACGGCCTCTGGTACCCGATCGGCGTCGCGGCGCTGACCTTCGTGGTCGGCATGCTCTTCATCCGCGAGACCAAGGACGTGGACATCTACGCCAAGTTCCTCTTCTGGCATCCGAACCGGATGCGCAAGTAAGCCGGTGCTCAGGACCGCGGGTGTGGCACCAGAAGCACCGGCACAGGGCTGTGGCGCTCCACGGCGTGTGTCACTGCGCGGCTGCGGCCCGCCAGCACGATCAGGTCGCAATCCTGCAACTCCGCCTGCTCCACCACCTGTTGTGCCACATCCCCGGTGACAACGAGCGACTCGTGCGCCACACCCGCCTCGTCGAGCAAGGCGTGGGCTGCGAGCAGAGCGTGTTCGCCGGCACCGTGGCTGGCACCTTCGATCACGTCGGCGTCTGGCGCGAGCACCACCTCGTACAGGTGAGGCGGCTCCTGCACGTTCAGCAGCACGGCCGCGAAATCGAGTCCTTGCGTGCGCAACTGCAGGGCTTGCCGCACAGCGTCCAGCGCCTGGGGACTTCCGTCGATGGGCAAAAGGATGCGGATCATCGTGTGACTCCTGTCGGGGATGGGTGCGTGCGGTGATGCTACCGTCTGCCGGGTGATACTGCCGGCCTTCTTCCACGAACGCCATTTGCTGCGCAGCCCCATGTCTCTGTCCCGCCAGCCCCCGATGTTGATCTGGACCGAGGCCGATCAAGTCCGTACCGCGCGCTGGAGGTCCGAGAACGGGGCAGCGGTTCCGCGCCGTGTTGTGGTCGCTGACGACCAGACCCGTGCCGATGATGCCTTGCGGTTGGCGCGCGAGGGCGCGGTGCTGCTGTGGCGTGGTGACTTCCAGAGTGCCCGGTTGCTGTTGCAGGCGATGGGCCGGCGGCTGGACCGTGCCGCTTCCCGCGCCGGTCCAGCACCAGCCGCTGCAGGTGCATCACCCACGGACGCCTTCCACCGCCACCGGTTGGCGCAGGCGCAGCGCTCGCGCCTGTTGTCGGCAATCACCATCCTGCTGGATGCAGAGTACGCCATTGCCTTGCGCCGTGCGCCCGATCTGCGCCTGGCCTGCGAGGAGGCTTATGGCGCACCGGATGGGCAAGCCAGCGTGGTCTCGCTGCGCGAGTTGCTGGGCCTGGTGGGTGCGCATGAATGGCGTAAAAAAGGCGTGTCCATCGCTGCGGCGGGCGGGCGCATCCATGCCCACTACGGCGTGTTCTCGCCTGTGCGAGGGGAGTACATCGATCTGGTCGCCGTGGCACCCTTGCCGTCGCTGGACCTGGCGTTCGACATCGGGACCGGCACAGGAGTCCTCGCGTCAGTGCTGGCACAGCGGGGTGTAAAGCGGATCATCGCGACCGAGCTTGATGACCGTGCGCTGGCCTGCGCCGCTGACAATCTGCAGCGCCTGGGCCATGCTGGGCGGGTCGAGCTGGTGAAGGCGGATCTGTTTCCATTGGGTCGGGCGCCGCTGGTGGTCTGCAACCCACCGTGGCTGCCGGGCAAGCCGAGTTCCTCGATCGAGCACGCCATTTACGACCCGGACAGCCGGATGTTGCGGGGTTTCCTGCGCGGACTGGCCGATCACCTGACGCCAGGCGGGCAGGGCTGGCTGGTCTTGTCGGATCTGGCCGAGCACCTCGGGCTGCGCCGGCGCGACGAGTTGCTGGCGTGGATCGAACAGGCGGGATTGCGGGTGGTGGCGTGTCCGACGGTACGACCGCGACACCCGAAAGCGGGTGATGCCAGTGACGTGCTGCACGCTGCCCGGTCGGCCGAGGTGACGGCACTTTGGCAACTGGTCGCCAAGGACTGAGCGTGGGGAGAGGGTGACGAGCCTGAACCCTGGCACTGGAGGCTAACGGTTAGGGCTGCTTCGTTCCCGACCTGACCCGTTTGGCCGCGCCCCCATGCAGGGAGGCCCGTCGCTGCGGATTGTAATCGACTTGCGCGGGGTGCTGTGTCGAATCCGGTTCTGTGCGATTATCTGGTTTCTGTTACAGCTTGCAGGGCTGTCATTCATCGATGAAGAATACTGAACGCCAAGTCATTGACCGCGAAGACGATGTCGACAGAATTGCGGCCATCCGCAAGATTCGCAAACTGATGGATTTCTGGCGCATCACGCCGACTGAATTGCGCGGACGCCCAGTTCCTGCTGCATGTTCGCAGCAACCAGCCGAAATTCGCTACCGGCACCCGGTCACGCTGGAGGTCTGGGATGGTTGCGGCACGCAACCGCAGTGGTTGCGTGATGCCCTGATCAAGGAGGGCTATACAGTAGATGAATTGCGCCCGGTCGCGGGTCAGTCTATCTCGATCGAATTGACGCCGGCCAGCTGAAATCCCCACGTGGGCATTTGACATTCCACAAGGCAAGAAGGTCTGCATCCTTGCGAATGCAGACCTTCTTGTTTGGTTTGTTTGGCTCCCCGACCTGGACTCGAACCAGGGACCTGCGGATTAACAGTCCGTCGCTCTACCAACTGAGCTATCAGGGAATTGTGCAGTTGCGGATGTCGCTTTGAATGCCGTTCAGCGCGATTTGATTTGGCTCCCCGACCTGGACTCGAACCAG
>JBEEMX010000132.1:0-7892 GCA_041192465.1 Pseudomonadota bacterium
AGGTGCCGACCGTCGCCGCCGAGATGCACGCCGTGAAAAACTGCTCTGGGGTGGTCGCTGCCCGACCGTTGATGGTGGTGAGATTGCAGTGCTGAAACCCAGAAAGCCGCGTGGTGCCGGGCAGGTCAAACGCCACCAGTCGCTCTTCACCCAGCCAGGTGTTGATCAGCGTCGATTTGCCCACGTTCGGGCGCCCGCACACGGCCAGCCGCGTCGGGCGCGCCTCTTCGGGCAGACCGTCGTCTTCCTCGACCTCGGGCGCGATGCCCTCCAGCGCCAGTTCGACCAGGCTGCGGATGCCCTGCCCGTGCGCCGACGACACCGCCAGCGGCTCGCCAATGCCCAGCTCGTGGAACTCGGCGAGCTGCGGGCCGTCCTTCATGCCCTCGGCCTTGTTGGCGGCCAGCAGCACGCGCTTGCCGGTCGTGCGCAGGTAGTTGGCGATGTCATGGTCCTGCGCCGACAGGCCGGCGCGGACATCGACGACGAAGATCACCGCGTCCGCCTCGGCCACGGCCTGACGCGCTTGCTTGGCCATCTCCTGGAAAATGCCGGTGACACAGTCCGGCTCGAAGCCGCCGGTGTCGATGACGATGAATTCATGGCCGGCGAGCGCACCGTCGCCGTAGTGGCGGTCGCGGGTCAGTCCGGCGTAGTCGGCCACGATCGCGTCGCGGCGTCCGGTGAGTCGATTGAACAGCGTGGACTTGCCGACGTTGGGACGTCCGACGAGGGCAATCACGGGTTTCATGGGTCGGTTCCGATCTGTAGCAGTTGAATTATTGTTGTGAAAACGGCGGATTCATTCCGGCCGAAAAGCGAATACGTTGCCCGAGCGGGTCACGGCCAGCATCGTCAGCCCCGAGCGCACCAACGGCGCGACGATTGCGCTCCCATCGGTGGACAGGCGCAACAATGGCTCGCCGCGGTCGTGCGAAAACACGTGCAGCCAGCCCTCGCTGTCGCCGAACACCAGCGTGGAGCCCACCGACAGCGGTGCGGTCAAGCCGCGGTAGCGCAGTCGGTCCGAGGTCCAGGCCGTGTCCCCGCTGGCACGGCGCCAGACGCTGATGCGGTCAGTGGCATCGGCACCTGCGACAAACTCCGAGTCGATTGCCAGGCCCTCGAAACCACCTTGCGGGCGGCTCCAGAGCACGGCGTTGCGTTCGGCATTGAGACAGGTCACAGCAATCTGGAAGGCACGGGCACAGACCACTTCACCGCTGCGCGCTGCAGGGCCAACGAGATCGGCAAGTCGCTCAACCTCGTTGGTGCCGCGGGGGGACGCGAGCGTGCTATCGGCGCGCACGGCGCCGGTCAGCGGATCCAGCGCCAGCAGGCGCGCGCCCATGCCGACCAGCAGCGTGTTGCGGTAAGCCAGCAGGACACCCGGCTGCGCCAGCGACAACGCCTCGCCGGAACGGCCTGCGGTCCACAGCCGGCGGCCATCGAACACATCGAAGGCCAGCACGCTGCGGTCCACTGCCTGGATGAAGACGCGCTCCCCGGCCACCAGCGGCGCCGTGACCACCCGCGAGTTCAGCCGGCTGCGCCAGACCTCGCGCTGGCCATCAAGCACGACCAGTTCGTTGTTCTGTGTGACCACCGCAGCGTGCCGGCCGTCGCTGCCGACGCCCGCCGACAGTGCCGCACCGACCGACACCTGCGACCGCACCGCACCCGTGCCAATGTCCAGGCTGGTGATGCGGCCGTCCTCGCTGGCGAGCATGAAGCGGTCACCGAGCACCGCCACGGTCATGCCATGCAGGGGCTTGCCCAGGCTCTGGCGCCAGACCTGCTTGCCGGCGATCTTCGCTGACAACGGCTCCAGCGGCGTGGGTTTTGGTTTTTCGACCGAAGAACAAGCACCCAGAATCAGCGCCGCCGAGACGGCAATCCAACGCCAGGCGGCCGTGCGCCGGCAGGCAGTCAATCCGCTCATTTCACGGCCCCCGAGGCAGCGCCGTCTTCTTGCGGCGCAGCGCCCAGCGCCACCAGCTTGGCCTCGACCAGGCGGCGGTAATCGACTTCCTTGCCCAGCGCCTTCCAGGCTTGCTGGTAAGCGGCCACGGCCTCGGCCGGCTTGGCCTGCGCTTGCAGGATGTCGCCGCGGCGGTCTGCCGCCAGTGCCGTCAGCGACTCGGGCACCTCCGAGGTGACGAGCTTCAGGGCTTCGTCGAACCGCTTGGCCTCCAGATGCACACCAGCCAGCCGCAGTCGGGCCAGCGCGCGGTATTCGTCTTCCTTGGCATTGGCGGCCACCCACTCCAGCGTGCTGCGGGCGGCGTCGGCCTGGCCCTTGTCGAACTGCACCTTGGCGGCGAGCAAACCACCCTGCTCCGCGAAGGCGGTCGAGGGATAGCGGCTCTGCAGATCGGCCCACACCTTGGTGACCCGCTCGGCGTCACCAGCCTGCGCCAAGCGGTCCAGCTCGTCATAGATGCCACTGGCCTTGGCCGCCTGGTCACGCTGCCAGTATTGCCAGCCATTCCAGCCGGCGTAAGCCGTCAGCACGATCAGCAGCACCCAGGTGATCAGGTTGCCGAACTTGGCCCAGAAATGCTTGATCTGGTCGAGCTGTTCCTGTTCTTCGAGGTCGAGATGGGATGCCATGGGCGTGTGTCGGAGGTGTAACCGTGGAGGAAAGGATTATGCGGGTCGCGGTCGTGCCACGCAGGATCAGTCGGCGAGCTCGGCCGCCCAGGCCGGGACATCGGCCAGTGGACGCAGCGCCTGGGCGCGGCCCCCGTCACGCAGCGGCTTCACGGCGACCATGCCCTGCGCGAGTTCGTCGCCACCGAAGACCAGTGCATAGCGGGCACCACTGGCGTCCGCCTTCTTGAACTGGGATTTCATGCTGCCCGGGCCGTCCTTGCCACCCGCGTGCAGCACGACCTTCAGGCCCCGCTCGCGCAGTGCTTCGGCCGTGACCATCGCCGTGGACAGTGCTGCCGCGTCGGGCACGACGGCGTAGGCGTCTGGCACCTGCACCGGGACCGCCACACCGCTGTCTTCCAGCAGCGCCAGCACCCGCTCGATGCCCAGACCCCAGCCGACCGCTGGCGCCGGCTTGCCACCGATCTGCTCAATCAGGCCGTCGTAGCGCCCGCCGCCGCAGACCGTGCCCTGTGCGCCGAGGCGGTCGGTGACCCACTCGAACACGGTCAGGTTGTAGTAGTCCATGCCCCGCACGAGACGCGGGTTGATGCGGTAAGACTGGCCGACTGCGTCCAGCACCGCACGCACCGCGTCGAAGTGCTTCAGCGACGCCTCGCCGAGGAAGTCCATCAGCTTCGGCGCGGCTTCGACGACGGCCTGCATCGCCGGGTTCTTGGTGTCGAGGATGCGCAGCGGGTTGCTGTGCAGACGGCGTCTGGCTTCCTCGTCCAGCACGTCCGCGTGGGCCTCGAAATGGGCAATCAGGGCGGCGCGGTGGGCCTTGCGCTCCTCTGCCTGGCCGAGGCTGTTGATCTCCAGCCGCACATCGGTCAAGCCCAGGTCGCGCCACAAGCTGCGCGCCATCAGGATCACCTCGGCATCCACATCCGGCCCGGCGTAACCCAGCGCCTCGACACCCACCTGGTGGAACTGGCGATACCGGCCCTTCTGCGGGCGCTCGTGGCGGAACATCGGGCCGATGTAGAACAGCCGCTTCGGGCCTTCGTACAGCAGGTTGTGCTGCACCACGGCGCGCACGACACCCGCCGTGCCTTCCGGCCGCAACGTCAGCGCATCGCCGTTCAACTTGTCTTCAAAGGAATACATCTCCTTCTCGACGATGTCGGTGACCTCACCCAAACCGCGCACGAACAGCGGCGTCGGCTCGACGATGGGGGTGCGGATGTTGGCGTAGCCGTAACGCTTCATCAGCGCGCGCACACCGTCTTCGAACCACTCCCACCGCGCCGAATCTGGCGGCAGCAGGTCGTTCATGCCTTTGACGGCCTGGATTTTTTCGCTCATCAGGGAATTCAGGAAACGGAAATCTTCTGACCGAAACGGCGCTCGATGTACTGCTCGACCACGGCCTGGAACTCGCTGGCGATGCCGTCGCCGCGCAGCGTCATGGCCTTCTCGCCGTCGATGTAGACCGGCGCGGCGGGCGCCTCACCCGTGCCGGGCAGGCTGATGCCGATGTCGGCGTGCTTGCTCTCGCCGGGGCCGTTGACGATGCAGCCCATCACGGCCACCTTCATCGTCTCGACGCCCGGATATTGGGCACGCCAGACTGGCATCTGCGCGCGCAGGAAGTGGTCGATCTGCTGCGTGAGTTCCTGGAACGTGGTGCTCGTCGTGCGGCCACAACCGGGGCATGCCGTCACGCTCGGCACAAAGGTACGCAACCCCAGCGACTGAAGGATCTCCAGCGCCACCGTCACCTCTTGCGTGCGCGCCTCGCCCGGTGCCGGGGTCAGGCTCACGCGGATCGTGTCACCGATGCCTTGCTGCAGCAGGATGCCCAGCGCGGTCGCCGACGCCACCGTGCCCTTGGTGCCCATGCCCGCTTCGGTGAGGCCGAGGTGCAGCGGATGGTCGCAGCGTTTCGAGAGTTCGCGGTACACGGCGACCAGATCCTGCACGCCGCTGACCTTGCAACTGATCAGCACCTGTTCCCGCCGCATGCCGAGTTCGACCGCGTACGCCGCCGAGTCCAGCGCCGACTGGATCAGCGCCTCGTACATCACCTGGCGCGCCTCCCAAGGCCGGGTGCGACCGGCGTTGACATCCATCAGGCTGGCGAGCAGTTCCTGGTCGAGACTGCCCCAGTTCACGCCGATGCGCACCGGCTTGTCGTGGCGGATCGCCGCCTCGACCATCATGCCGAACTGGCGGTCGCGCTTGTCGCCCTTGCCGACGTTGCCCGGATTGATGCGGTACTTGGACAGCGCCTGCGCCATCGCCGGGTACTCGGTCAGCAGGCGGTGGCCGTTGTAGTGGAAATCGCCGATCAAGGGCACGTCGATCTGCATCCGGTCGAGCTGATCGCGGATGTGCGGCACGGCCTCGGCAGCTTCGGGCGTGTTCACCGTGATGCGCACCATCTCCGAGCCGGCCAGCGCGAGTTCCTTCACCTGGATCGCGGTACCGATCACGTCCACCGTGTCGGTGTTGGTCATCGACTGCACGCGCACCGGCGCATCCCCACCGACCGTCACGACGCGGTCACCCCAGACCACGCGGGCCTGGAGGCTGCGGCGCGCGGCGGGCTCACCCAGCGGAATCGGTTGTTCGGACATCGGCACGGGCATCGGAGCATTCATGGTTAGCCTCACTTCAGAACGGCGGTGGCGATGTTGCCGCGGGTGAAGGGGGCCAGACTGAACGGCGCACCCCGCACGGTCACCTGCGTCACGCTGGCAATCCCCGCCTTCAGACGCATCGGCATGGCACCATCCAGGCCAATCACCTCGCCGGGCAGCACGGTGCGCGACAGCAGCACGGCGCCCCCAGCATCCCGCACCTCGATCCAGGACTCGCCCGTGGTGCGCAACACCACCGCACCGCCCACGGCCGCAGGCGCACTGGCTTCGTTGGGAGCGGGTTCTGGCGGAGCTGAATGCACCGTCTCGGACACCGGCGGGGCCACAGGTGTCGAAGCAGCCGGTGCGACCGGCACCACGACCGCAGTCGGTGCCGACACCAGCATCCCGGCACCTGCCGCGCTGGCCGCACCAACCGCACTGGCGGGTGACACGGATACGTCGGACGCCGAAGCGATGCCCGTCGATTCGGCATTCGACGCAGGCCAGCCGATCGCCCCGAACATCGACCGCATCGGCGGCGCGAACCAGAAGGCAAGCGCAGCCAGCAGCAGGATCGCCGGCACCAGAAAAACCGGCTTCAGCCACTCGGGCAGACCGGACCCGCTGCGACCGAACGGGTTGCCACTGGCACCCTCCCGGTAGGGTGTTTGCAGACCACGGGACACATTTTCAAGCTGTTGCTGCGGCGGCGGGCCGGCGCTCGGCAGCAGGGCGAGCACCCTGGCAGCGTCCAGCCCGACCTGACGCGCATAGGATTGCGCCAGACTGCGCGCGAAAGACAATCCGGGCAGCTCGTCGTAGCGGTCAGCCTCCAGCGCCGCCAGCTTGCGCTCAGGCACCTTCAAAACCTGGGCCAATGCATCAATCTCCAGCCCACGTGCCTGGCGCGCGGCACGCAGCATGGCGCCGGCCGATGGAGAACCAACAGGCGGCGTTGTCACATCACTCATCAAACTGTCCTTGGTCGTAGGCCGCTGCCTCGCGTGATTTCGGGAATCGCGTGCGCAGCGATGCCCCCAATTCTTCCACGGACGAGGCCAGATTTCGTCGATGCTGAATGCGAATCGCCAGCCAAAGCGTCTCCGGATTCACCAGCTCGGGGGACTGGTTGAGCCGCTGGATGTAGAGAAACGCGCGTTCGAGATCGCCACGGCGCTTCAGCACATCGGCCAGATTGAACACGGTGGCTGGATTGCCAGGATCCTGGTCGAAGCTGCGCTGCAGGATGATCTGGGCCGCCTGCAATTCACCGGCACGGGCCTCGCAGATGCCGGCAGCGAGCAGCGTGCGTGCGGCCTCGCGGTACTGGGGCACGGCCATCGCCGCCTCGAACTGCTGGCGCGCCGTTGCGTAGCGGCGCTGCTGGCACAGGAACCAGCCGAAGTTGTGCAGCGTGTCGGCATCGGCCGGCTGCACCCGAAGCGCCGAGCGAAAGCTCTCCTCCGCCAGTGCAAACTCGCCCATGTTGGCGTAGATCAGCCCACGCAGATTCAGTGCCGACACATGGTTAGGGTCCACCGACAGCGCCCGCTTGACCTCGTCCAGCGCGGTCACGTACTGGCCTTGGCCGAAATAGGCAGCGGCCAGTTCGGTGCGGATACGCGCACGCTTGGCCGTCTCGGATTCGTCGGACGAGGTGACCAGGTCGCGCCGGCCAGCGGCATTCACGGTGGACGACGCAGTCCCCGTGGATGCAGAGGAGGTGGTTGATCGAGGCCCGCTGACGCTGGTCGGGCTGGCCTCGCCCATGGGCACGGGCAGGGCCGGACCGGACACGCAGCCGGCCAGCAGCACCACCGCAGCCAGCGACAGGCCCAGCATGGCGGACAGCCAGCGCCCACCGCACCGGCTGGCGCCACCGTCGAACCACCGCAGCAGGGTCATGGTCATCCTGACGGTGTCAGCTCGGCAGCGCCGGCGGCGCCGCACGCACCACGCGGATCGGCGCGCGCACCATGCGCTCGTGGACACGGGTGCGGTCCTGCACCTCGCCGGCGAGCTGGCCGCAAGCGGCGTCGATGTCGTCGCCGCGGGTCTTGCGCACCGTCGTGACCAAGCCACCGTCGGCCAGCACCTTGGCGAACGCCTGCACCCGAGCGTTGTCGGAGCGTTTCAGGCCCGAAGCCGGAAATGGGTTGAACGGAATCAGGTTGAACTTGCACGGCAGCCGCCCGACCGGCCCCTTCGGCCCGACCAGTGCCAGCAGCGCCCGCGCCTGCTCGTCGCTGTCGTTGACGCCGTCGAGCATGCAGTACTCGAAGGTGATGAAGTCGCGCGGCGCGGTGTCCAGGTAGCGCAGGCACGCACCCAGCAGTTCGGCCAGCGGGTACTTGCGGTTCAGCGGCACGAGTTCGTTGCGCAACGTGTCTTCGGGCGCGTGCAGTGACACCGCCAGCGCCACCGGCAGGTCGTCGCGCAATCGGTCCATGAACGGCACGACGCCGGAGGTGGACACCGTCACGCGCCGACGCGACAGGCCGTAGCCATGGTCATCGAGCATCACGCGCAGCGCCGGCACGAGTGCGCCGTAGTTCTGCAGCGGCTCGCCCATGCCCATCATCACGACGTTGGTGATCACGCGCTCGCCCGCGGGCCGGTGCAGATCGCGGCGCAGCGTGTGTTCGGCAT
>JBEEMX010000133.1:0-7883 GCA_041192465.1 Pseudomonadota bacterium
CAACACCGAGCTGCAACTGCAGGCGGTGGCCGAGCTGCGTCCGCAGGGCTACATCGGCACGCCGAGCTTCCTGAAGATCCTGGTCGAGAAAGCCGCAGAAACGGGCGCCGACCGCTCCTCGATCACCAAAGCCCTGGTCAGCGGCGAAGCCTTTCCGCCGTCCTTGCGCGACTGGCTGGCCGAGCGCGGCATCGCGGGCTACCAGTGCTACGCCACCGCCGACCTCGGCCTGATCGCCTACGAAACGGCGGCGCGGCAGGGGCTGGTGCTCGACGAAGGGGTGATCGTGGAGATCGTGCGGCCGGGGACGGGCGATCCGGTGCCGGACGGCGAGGTCGGCGAGCTGGTGGTGACGACGCTCAACCCCGATTACCCGCTGATCCGCTTCGGCACGGGGGATCTCTCGGCCATCCTCGCCGGCGAATGCCCGACCGGCCGCACGGCGCCGCGCATCAAGGGCTGGATGGGCCGCGCCGACCAGACGACCAAGGTGCGCGGCATGTTCGTGCATCCGTCGCAGGTGGCCGAGGTGGTGCGCCGCCATCCGGAGATCGCCCGTGCCCGGCTGGTGGTGGAAGGCGAGATGGCCGACGACCGCATGACGCTGCACATCGAATGCGACGGCATCCCAGAAGGACTGGCGCCGCGGGTGGCCGGCTCGGTGCGCGACATCACCAAGCTGCGCGCCACAGTCGTCACGGTCACTCGCGGCATCCTGCCCAACGACGGCAAGGTGATCGAGGACAAACGCAGCTATGCCTGATCCGGCGGTCAGCTTGCACGAACTGCGGCGCGTTACGTAGTTCCCGAGATGCGCCCCTGGCGGACAGCCGCTAGGATCCGGCGCACTCACTGAACGAAACCCCTGGCATCGCGCGCCACTGGAGACCCCATGAAGCATCTGATCACCGCCGTTGCACTGGCTGCCCTGTCCCTGGGCGCCGCAGCCCAGACCTACCCCGGCGACAAGCCCGTCACGATCATTGTCCCGTTCGCGGCCGGTGGCCCGACGGACAAGGTGGCACGCGATCTGGCCGAAGCCCTGCGCAAGCCGCTGGGCGGGCAGGTGATCATCGAGAACGTCGCTGGCGCCGGCGGCACGCTCGGCCACACCAAGGTCGCCAAGGCCAGCCCGGACGGCTACACCCTGCTGCTGGCCCACGTCGCGATGGCCACCGCCCCGGCGCTGTACCGCAAGATGCAGTACGACGCGCTGACCGACTTCGAATACCTCGGCATGATCAACGAAGTGCCGATGACGCTGATCGGTCGCCCGAGCCTGCCGGCGAACAACTACGCCGAACTCACCAAGTGGCTCGACGCCAACAAGGGCAAGATCAACCTGGCCAACGCCGGGCTGGGATCAGCGTCGCACCTGTGCGGCCTGCTGTTCCAGCAAAGCGTCAAGATCGACATGACCACCGTGCCGTACAAGGGCACTGGCCCGGCCATGACCGACCTGATCGGCGGGCAGGTGGACCTGATGTGCGACCAGTCCACCAACACCACTGGCCAGATCACCTCCGGCAAGGTCAAGGCGTATGCCGTCACGACCGCCAAGCGCCTGACCACCGACGGCCTGAAGAACCTCCCCACGCTCAGCGAAGCGGGTCTGAAGGGCTTCAACGTCACGATCTGGCACGGCCTCTACGCGCCGAAGAACACCCCCAAGGCGGTGCTCGACAAGGTCAATGCCGCATTGAAGGCCGCGCTGAAGGACACCGAGTTCGTCAAGCACGAAGAAGCCCTCGGCGCCGACATCATCAGCGATGCCCGCGTCAACCCGGCCGAGCACAAGAAGTTCGTCGAGGCTGAACTCGCCAAGTGGGGCCCGGTCATCAAAGCCGCCGGCCAGTACGCCGACTGAAGCGGATCTCCGACCTGCCACTGGTCACGGGCCGCCCATTCGGGCGGCCTTTTTTGCATGGCGGCCCGACATCCGCCATGATCCAGCCCATGCAAGTGCTGCTGCTCGAAGACGACATCGACCTGGGACAGGCCGTCACCGACCACCTGGAGGCCGCCGGCCACCAGGTGTACTGGTGCAAGCTCATCGCCCAGGCCCACAATCCCGGTCCAGCGGATTTCGCGATGCTGGACCTTCAACTGCCGGACGGCGATGCGCTGGCGCTGCTGCGGCAGTGGCGCGCAGCCGGGCTGCGGCTGCCGGTGCTGATCATGACCGCCCGCGACCAGGTCAGCGACCGCATCCGCGGCCTCGAAGCCGGGGCGGACGATTACCTCGTCAAGCCCTTCGATCTCGACGAGATGCTGGCCCGCATGGCGGCCATCCAGCGCCGCTCGGCACCCAGCCCGCACATCAAGGTGCAGGACTGCGAGTTCGATCTGGCCCACCTGCGTGCCTGGCGGAGCGGTGCCGGGGTGGATCTGACCGCGATGGAGTGGACGGTGCTGCGGGTGCTGTCCGGCCACATTGGCCGCATCTACAGCCGCCCGGACATCGAATCGACGCTGGTGTCCGAGGGCCTGCTGGCAGGGGAGAGCAACACGCTGGAGGTCATCATCAGCCGCCTGCGCAAGAAGCTCGGCGCGGGGTTGATCACCACCCACCGCGGCCTGGGCTACCGCCTTGAATCCTGACACCTCTCCACCCTCGCGACCCAAGCACAGCCTGGAATCCCGGCTGCATGTCCGGCTGCTGCTGGTGCTGGGCATGCTCTGGCTGGCGGCGGCGGCGGCGGCGATCTTCGAGGTGCGCAAGGAGATCAACGAGGTACTCGATCTGGCGCTGGCAGAGAACGCCGAGCGGCTGCTCACCCTGCTACCGCTTCAAACGGCCCAAGACCCGCTCGACACGGACCGCGCCCGCATCGACAGCATCGGCCTGCGGCGGGACAGCTCCGAGCCGATCGTCGTCTACCAGGTGCTCGATCTGGACAACCGCATCCTGCTGCGCTCGGCCCATGCCCCGGCCACGCCACTGGCCCCGGATGCCCGCGAAGGCATGAGCCTCCATGGCGACTGGCGCGTGGCCACCGTGACCCACCAGGGCCGCCGGGCGCAATTCGCCGAGGCCGTCTGGCACCGTGATTCCACACTGGAAAAAGCATCTGTCACGCTGCTGATTCCCCTGCTGCTGCTGCTGCCACTGGCGGCGATGGTCTTGCACCAGGTGGTGCGCCAGACCCTGCGGCAGTTGAAGCCGGTCCAGGAGGAACTCGCCCGGCGCTCGGCCCACGACCTGCAGCCCATCTCGCTGCAAGACACCCCCACCGAGCTGCATCCGCTGATGGAGACCGTCAACGGCCTCATGGCCCGCGTGCAGGCGCTGCTGGCGGCCGAGCGGAGTTTTTCCGCCAAGATGGCGCATGAGCTGCGCACGCCACTGGCTGCCGCCCGCGCCCAGGCCCAGCGGCTCGCGCAGGAAACAGACGATGAGCGCACACGTGAACGCTCGCAGACGCTGGTGCGTCAGCTCGACCGCCTGACCCACCTCGCCACCCGGCTGCTGCAGATCGCCCGGGTGGATTCCGGCGTCGCGCTGCAGCGCCAGCGCATCGACCTGCGACAGTTGGCGCAGCTGGTGGTCGATGAATTCCCGCAGTCGCGCGACCAGGCCCACCAGTTGCGCCTCATCACCGACACCGCACCGGCCCCGGTGATGGGCGACATCGACGCGCTGGGCATCGCCGTGCGCAACCTGATCGACAACGCGCTGAAACACGCTGGTCCCGAGGCCAGCGTGGTGGTGCGGGTGCGGCCCGACGAAATCTCCGTCACCGACGACGGCCCTGGTGCGCCGGGCACCGACCTGGCCGCGCTGACCCGCCCCTTCGAGCGCGGTAGCACCCTGGCCCGAGGCAGCGGGCTGGGTCTTTCGCTGGTACAGACCATTGCCCGGCAATCCGGTGCCGAGCTGCTGCTGACCTCACCTGTCTCGGACGGGCGCGGCTGGCGCGCCTGCCTGTGGTTCAAGCCACCAGCGTGACGCGGGCGAACTTGCGTTTACCGACCTGTACCACGTAGATGCCAGCGTCCAGACGCAGTGCCTTGTCGCTGATGGTGCTGCCGTCGATGCGCACACCGCCCTGCTCGATCAGACGCTGGCCCTCGCCACCCGAGGCCACCAGCCCGGCCTGCCGCAGCAGCGCAGCGATGCCCAGCGGCGCACCCGACAGTGACACCTCGGGCAGGACATCCGGCACACCACCGCGGGCGCGGTTCTGGAAGTCCTGCTCCGCCGCATCGGCCGCCGCCGCGCCGTGGAAGCGCGTGGTGATCTCCTTGGCGAGCTGCACCTTGGCGTCCTTCGGGTTGCGCCCGGCCCCGACCTCGGCCTTCAGCGCCGCGATGTCGGCCTCGCTGCGGAAGCTCAGCAGCGTGAAGTAGGTCCACATCAAGGTGTCGCTGATCGACAGCAGCTTGGCGTACATCGCGTTCGCCGGCTCGCTGATGCCAATGTAGTTGCCCTTGGACTTGGACATCTTCTCGACGCCGTCCAGCCCGACCAGCAGCGGCATGGTCAGGATGCACTGCGGCTCCTGGCCATATTCCTGCTGCAGGTGGCGCCCCATCAGCAGGTTGAACTTCTGGTCCGTGCCGCCGAGTTCCAGATCCGACTTCAATGCCACCGAGTCATACCCTTGCATCAGGGGGTAGAGGAACTCGTGGACCGAGATCGGTGTGCCGGCCTTGAAACGGTTAGTGAAATCGTCGCGTTCCATCATGCGGGCCACGGTGTAGCGTGACGCCAGCGCGATCATGCCCCGCGCACCCAGCGGATCAGACCATTCGGAGTTGTAGCGGATCTCGGTGCGGGCCGGGTCGAGCACCAGGCTGGCCTGGCGGTAGTAGGTCTCCGCATTGGCCTTGATCTGCTCGGCCGTCAAGGGCGGGCGGGTCGTGTTTCTGCCAGAAGGGTCACCGATCATCGAGGTGAAATCTCCGATCAGGAAGATCACCGTGTGGCCGATATCCTGGAGCTGGCGCAGCTTGTTGAGCACCACCGTGTGGCCGAGGTGGATGTCCGGTGCGGTCGGGTCCAGCCCCAGCTTGATGCGCAGCGGCTGCCCGGTGCGGTGCGAGCGGGTCAGCTTGGCCACCCATTCCGCACGCGGCAGCAGCTCTTCGCAACCCCGCAACGTGACATCCAGTGCGGAACGCACGGATTCTTCGATTTCGATTAAATCAGGGAGCATGACGAAACGGGGGGTTATTAGTTCGTAACTTTGGCACACCTCGGTATACTGCGCCGAATTCGAGTTGGCCCGGATTCTAGAGTGTTCGGTGTCTGTTCCAGAGCAGAACAGACCCGGCGCACCCAGGGGGAGGACGGTGCCGAGAGATCCACCGGACAGGCGTGTCCCGCGCCAGTCACGAACCAAGAACAGACTCGTGAACAATCTGGGCGAAAAAGCGCGCCTGCATCTGGCGCACGCAGACCTCACCGTTCGTCGGCATCCGAAGACGTTCAGCGCCATCGTCACCGCCGTGCTGACCCTCAGTGGGGTCACGGCCTTCGGTGTTGCACCACTGAGCATGGTGGACTCGACACCCAGGAACATCCAGCTCGTCACCGAATCCGTGTCCCCGGAAGGTCTGGCCGAACAGGCCGAGGCGCTGGCCGACTACGAGATGCTGCTGCACCGCAGCGACCTGACCCGCTCCACCGACACCGCCGACTCGCTGCTGCGCCGTCTGGGTGTTTCCGATCCGGAAGCCTCCGCATTCTTGCGCAAGGACTCCGTGGCCCGCACCATCCTTTCGGGCAGGCCGGGCAAGATGCTGCGGGCGGTCACCGAATCGACCCCCGGTGGCGGCGAGCTGCAGGAACTGATCGTGCGCAGCCCGGCCAGCGATGCGGCCCGCGTCGGCTCCCACTTCACCCGCATCACCGTGCGCCGCACCGAGCAGGGCCTGACCGCGCTCAGCGAGCAGGTGCCGATGAAGATCGAGACCCGCGGCGGCGCGGCCACGGTCACGTCCACGCTGTTCGCCGCGACCGACGAAGCCCGCATGCCCGACAACATCACGGGCCAGATGGCGGGCATGTTCGAGAACGATGTCGATTTCCGCAAGGACATCCGGCCCGGCGACAGCTTCGCGGTGGTCTACGAGACCATGACCGCGGACGGCGAGCCGGTCACCTGGACTGGAGCGGCCGGGCGCGTGCTGGCCGGGCGTTTCATCCATGGCAAGGACACCCACGAAGCCGTCTGGTTCCAGGAACCCGGCAAGAAGGGCGAGTACTACAGCCTCAAGGGCCAGGGCAAGCAGAAGGCTTTCATGGCGTCGCCGCTGGCCTTCTCGCGCGTGACCTCCGGGTTCGCAATGCGCTTCCACCCGATCCTGCAGACGTGGCGCGCCCACCTCGGCGTGGACCTCGGCGCCCCCATGGGCACGCCGGTACACACCGTCGGCAATGGGGTGGTGAGCTTCTCGGGTGTCCAGAATGGCTATGGCAACGTCGTTGTCGTCACCCACAGCGGCGGCCGTGAAACCGTGTATGCCCACCTGAGTCGCATCGACGTGAACAAGGGCACCACGGTCGCGCAAGGTGCCCTCATCGGCGCCGTCGGTGCCACCGGCTGGGCCACTGGCCCGCATCTGCACTTCGAGTTCAAGGTCAAGGGCGCACAAGTCGATCCGACGCAGATCGCCCGCGCCTCCGAAGCGTCCGAGCTGTCCGGTGCCGCCCGCGCTCGCTTTGACCAGCAGTCCCGGCAATTGCACGCGCAGTTGCTCGACTCCATCCGCCCGGTCGGAAAGCTGGCCCGCGTGGAATGAGCGAGCCGCACCACGACGCGCTCTTCATCGGCCTGATGTCGGGCACGTCGCTGGACGGTGTCGATGGCGTGCTCTGCCGGCTCGGTGCCGATGGGCGCTGGCTCGGCGTGCTGGCCCATGCCCACCAACCCTTCCCCGATGCCCTGCGCCAGTCACTGATGGCGCTGCAGGCGAGCGGCCCGGACGAGTTGCACCGCGCCGCCCTGGCCGGCAACGCCATCGCCGAACGCTACGCCGAGGTCGTCCACACCCTGCTCGCCCGCACCGGCACCCCCGCACGCGCCGTGCGCGCCATCGGTGCCCACGGCCAGACGGTGCGCCACCAGCCCGGTCTGCACGACGGCATTGGCTACACGCTGCAACTCGGCAATGGCGCGTTGCTCGCCGAGCGGACGGGCATCGACGTGGTCGCCGATCTGCGCAGCCGGGATGTGGCCGCCGGCGGTCAGGGTGCGCCGCTGGTGCCATGTTTCCACCAGCACGTCTTCGGCCGCCCCGATGCCACGCGCGCCGTGGTCAATATCGGCGGCATCAGCAACCTGACCATCCTGCGACCCGGCGAGCCGGCGCGGGGTTTCGACTGCGGCCCCGGCAATGCACTGATGGACCACTGGATCCACCACCACCAAGGCCACGACTACGACGACCGCGGCGCCTGGGCCACCAGCGGCAAGGTGTTGCCCGCATTGCTCGCAGACCTGCTCGCGCAGCCTTATTTCGCCCTGCAGCCGCCCAAGAGCACCGGGCGCGACCTGTTCCACCCCGCCTGGCTGCAGGAGCGGCTGGATGCGCTCGCTGCCGTGGCCAAGCCGATTCCCGCCGATGTACAGGCCACGCTGTGCGAGTTCACCGCGGCGACGATCGCCGACGACGTGCAGCGCCACGCGGCCGATGCCGCCGATCTGCTGGTCTGCGGCGGGGGTGCCTTCAACGACGCGCTGATCGGGCGTCTGAAGGCCCGCCTGCCCGGCCTGGCGGTTCGTTCCACGGACACCCAGGGCCTGCCAGCGCTGCAGGTCGAAGCTGCGGCCTTCGCCTGGCTGGCACACCGGCATGTGCATCGGCAGGCGGCGAATGAGCCGGCGGTGACAGGGGCGGCGGGCTTGCGGGTGCTGGGGGCGTGTTATCCGGCTTGA
>JBEEMX010000134.1:0-9088 GCA_041192465.1 Pseudomonadota bacterium
CAGCGCCTCGGCAATCGCCACCAAAGCAGCTTTGCTGGCGCTGTAGAGGCCGTTTCCTGATCGCACGAGAAAGGCGCCCAGCGACGCTGTAAATACGACATGGCCCGGCGACCCGTGTCGCTGCGGCCGAGGTAGGTGCAGACGATGGGGGCCGGGGGGCGCTGCTCCTGCGCATACCAATGTTTTCGGTGCTGGCAGAGGTAGGCTTTTGCCACGGTGTCGGCCCCGGTTTGCAGGTACGTCCACAAGCGCGGGTCATCACGTCGGATGTCCTCTTCGGGCAGAGGGCAGTCCAGCAGATACAGCCGCTTCGACAGCAGTGGCATGCCCGAGGCATCCGCGAGGATTTCATCGCCGGGGATGTGCTTGGTGCCGGGCAATACAGGGCGCAGGAAGCGGGCAGGCAGGCCGAGCGCCCTGGCGTGCGCTTCGGGCAGGATGAAGAAGTGATTGCCGCCCGTGGCAATGCCGCGCCGAATGGCAAAGAGGTCCGCCAGCCGCCAGCCGCTGTGCTCGGCTGCCGGGTCACGCGACGGAAAGCGCGTCCACTTGGGCGCTGTCTGCAGGTCCGTGGCGGCGATCGACTTCACCAGCGCCGGCGCCGTCAGCGACCCCCCATACGAAAACCGGACATGGTGGCCCGTCGGCGGTTTTTCCTTGCGGAACCAGACCACGGCCGAAGACACCAGCGCGTCCTCGAATTGAACGTTGTCGGGGTCGAAGCGATGGATGTGCAGCAGCGTGACTTCGCGCAGCAGGTAGTCCTTCAACGCGCTCCCGTAATTGACATCCATGAACTCGCTCGGGATGAGCCAGCCGGCGATGGCGCCGTCGTCCATCCAGGGATGTGCGAGTGCCATGAAATGGCAATACAAACCCGCCAGCCCGCTCAGATCGATGCGGGCGGTTTCCTTGGCGCGTGCTCGCAAGCGGGTTTTTTCGGTGGCTTCCAGGTGGTGGTGGCGAACATAGGGGGGATTGCAGATCAGGAGGTTCGCTCGCTGGTGGCGGTCGGCCGGGGGTGTCAGACGAGTGAAGTCGGCGATCTGGTAGTCGAGTGCCGTGCCGGACCACAGCGCCTTGGCGGGCACGCCGTAGTGCGGGTCGATTTCAACACCGGTGGCCGAGGCCATCACCCGTGCCGACCCCATGGACTGCAACGCCGCAAAGAAGGCCCCCGTGCCGATGGCGGGGTCCAGGAAGCGCACGGCCGTGTCCTCGGGCAACAGCGACAGACCGTGCGCCAGGATGTCGCGGGCCAGTGGGGTCGGCGTGGCGAACTGACCGAGCTTGTTGCGGTCGGCCTGGGTTTTCTGCGCGTCAAGCCGGACCTGAATCTCCAGGGTGTTCAGGGTGTTCAGGCAGCAAAGTGGTCAAAGGAAGCCCACGGCGTCGCCAGCCGCTGACTGTCGCGGCCGACCACCACCGTGCCACCGCTGGCGGTGAGCCGGCCGATGCGGCGCACGCCGGTGCCGCTGCGCTGACCGGCCTCGCGCACGCGGTCGTGGTCGGCGGGCGCGGCGGTGAACAGCAACTCGTAATCGTCGCCGCCAGCGAGCAGGCATTCGTGCTGCACGGCCTCGGTCTGCGTGGACATCAGCGGGCTGCGCGGCAGGGTGTCGGCGTCGATCACCACGCCCAGCGGCTGGCCGTGTGGCTGGCACTGGGCACCCGAGCGGCGCAGCACATGCTGCAAGTCACCGAGCAGCCCGTCCGACACGTCGATCGCGCTCGTCGCCACGCCGCGCAGCGCCAGCCCGAGGGCCACGCGCGGCTCGGGGCATTCCATCGCCAGCCGCAGGTGGTCGAACGCCTCGCCCGGCACGCGCAGGCCCGGCGTGCCGCGGAACACCTCCAGCGCCAACCTTGCGTCGCCGAGCCAGCCAGGTTCGTCCTCGCCCAGCGGGTGGCTGACCCAGAGTTCGTCGCCCGCCTGCGCCCCGCTGCGCAGCAAGGCCGCACCGGGCGGCACCTCGCCGAAGATGGTGAGGCACAGGTTCAGCGGCCCGGCGGTCGTGTCGCCGCCCACGAGGTCGAGGTCGTGCCGATCCGCCAGCGCGTGCAGCCCCCGCGCCAGTCCGGCCAGGAAGGTGTCATCGGCCCGCGGCAAGGCCAGCGCCAGCGTGTAGGCCAGCGGCTTGGCGCCACACGCCGCCAGATCGGACAGGTTCACCGCCAGTGCCTTGTGGCCGAGCCGCTCGGGCGCGACGGTGGACAGGAAGTGCCGGCCCTCCACCAGCATGTCGCTCGACACGGCGAGCTGCATTCCCGGCGCGGGGGCGAGCAGCGCGCAGTCGTCGCCGACACCGAGCGGGTTGCGCCGCGCTGGGCGGGTGAAGTGGCGGGCGATGAGGTCGAATTCTCCGAGGGGCATGGGGCGCTGCGCTGCTTGTTTCATTCCAGTCCGGCGCCGCGCAGCACATTGGCCAGCTCGACCGCCGATTTAACGTCCATCTTGTCGAACACCCGCGCCCGGTGGACCTCCACGGTGCGGACGCTGATGTCGAGCGCGTCGGCGATCTGCTTGTTGGCGCGCCCGGCGATCACCAGGCGCATCACTTCAAGTTCACGCTCGGTCAGCTCGGCCAGGTGCCGGCGCAGGCCGTCGCGTTCCTGCAGCCGGGCAAGGGCATCTGCGCTGCGGCCGAGGGCTTCCACCACGCGGTCCACCAGGGCATTGTCCGAGAACGGTTTCTCCACAAAATCGAAGGCACCGCGCTTGACCGCCATCACGGCTGTCGCCACATCGGCGTGGCCAGTCAGGAAAATCACCGGCAGCAGGTCGAGCCAGCCGTGTTCGATCAACCGTTCGAACAGTGCCATGCCGTTCATGCCGGGCATGCGCATGTCCAGCAGCACGCAGGCGGGCGAGTCGGGGCGAACATCGTGTTGTTCGATGGCGGCCCAGAAGTCGTCGGCCGACGCATAGGCCCGTGGCAGCAGCCGGCGCGAGCGCAGCAGCCACGACAGTGCGTCGCGCAAGACCTCCTCGTCATCGACGACGAAAACGGTGCCGTGCTGGGCCTGGACGCGTGCGGTCATGGTGCGGAACTCATGGGGCGGGACTCGTGGAGGGGTGCGACGAAGACGGGAGCGTAAACCGGAATACCGTGCCGCGCCCATCCGGGCCAGGGTTGAAATCGAGCGCGCCGCCGTGCTGCTCGATCACGGTGCGGCACATCGCCAGCCCGATGCCCATGCCTTCGGGCTTGGTGCTGAAAAACGGCGTGAAGAGCTGGCGCGCCACCGCCTCGGGGATGCCGGGGCCGTGGTCGATCAGCCGGAACGTGACCCAGCGTTCGCTGGTCTGGGCCACCTCCAGCCGCAGCGTGCGCTGGTTCAGCGGCAGGGCCTCGTCCTCCTCCATGGCCTGGATGCCGTTGCGGGCGAGGTTCAGCAGCACCTGCTCCACCATCGTCCGGTCGCAGGACACCCGCGGCGGCGGCTCGGGGATGTCGATCTCGATGCGGGTGTGGCTGCGCCGCGCGGTCAGGCGCACCAGTGGCAGCACGGCCTCGATCAGCTCCCCGGCGCGCACGTTCTCGCGCAGCCGCTCGCGCCGGCGCACGAACTGGTGGACGCTGCGGATCACGCGGCCAGCACGCTCGGCCTGCTCGGCGATGCGGGCGACGGCCTGGCGGATCATCAACTGGGTGTCGAGGTCGGCGGGCGGGTCGTCCGGGGTCTCGGGCATCAGGTTGAGGCTGCCGGTGGCGTAGCTGGCGATGGCGGCCAGCGGCTGGTTGAGTTCATGGCTGAGCAGCGTGGCCATCTCGCCCATCGTCGCCAGCCGGGCCGCGGCCTGGAGCTTGTCCTGCTGCTGGCGCGAGAGTTCCTCCATGCGGCGCTGGGCGCTGATGTCGAGCACGGTGCTCATCCAGCCGCCGGGCCGGCCGCGGGCATCGACCAGCGGTGCTTCGAAGATCAGCACGGGAAACCGTTCGCCGTTGCGGCGCATGAACACGGTCTCGTGGCCTTCGCGGGGCGGGGCGTTGCCGGCGTTGCGTTCGTGCTGGCGCTCGGTGTAGAGCGCGGCCATCTCGGGCGGCCAGTAGGGAGGGGTCTCGGCCTGCAGCAGCGTGTCGGCATCGTGGCCGACCATTTTGCAGAAGGCGGGGTTGACGTAGGTGATGCGGCCATCCGTGGTGCGGGCACGCAGGCCGGTGACGAGCGAATCTTCCATCGCCTTGCGGAAGGTCAGCGCCTCGGCCAGCGCCTGTTCGGCCACCGAGCGCCGCCGCACGTCATGCACCAGCAGCAGGATCACGACGCCCAGCGCCACCGACAGCGCCACCACCAGCGCCGCGCTCAGGTTCGGGATCAGCCGCGGCACGCCCTGCAGACTGTCCAGCCGCAGCACGGCGGTGAAGCCCGAGACATCGATCAGCCGGTCGGCGATGTACACACCCGCGCCGCGCCGCGAGCCGAACCGGGCCAGCCGGGTGCCGTCGGCCTCGACCAGCAGCACCTCGTGGCGGCGCACCACCTCCACCGGAATCGCCACCTGCAGCAGGTCCGACAGCGCCAGCGTCACCACCACGGCGTCGGTGGCGCTGGCCGCCTGGACCAGCGGGAGGCACAGATCGACCACCTCCAGCCCCAGACCGTTCGGGTTGGGCAGGAAGTAGGTGCGCGAGTAGGCCGGCGAGGCAAAGCGGCGGGCGGTGGCGCAGGCGATTTCGGCATCG
The DNA here is from genome assembly GCA_041192465.1 of Pseudomonadota bacterium. Taxonomy (GTDB): domain Bacteria; phylum Pseudomonadota; class Gammaproteobacteria; order Burkholderiales; family Burkholderiaceae_C; genus Sphaerotilus. The sequence goes on from JBEEMX010000134.1 coordinate 4,689, forward strand.
ACCGACATGCCCTCGCGCGGGATGGTCTGGAACTGCGCCGGGTAGGCGGCCGAGGCGACCACTTCGTCCACGGAAAACCCCAGGCCGCGCCGCTCGATGCGCAGCAGTTCGGGCCGCTCGCGCAGGAGTTGCTCCGCCTGCGGGCGCCAGGCGGTCGGCCGGCCCTGTTCCCAGAGCAGCCGCTGCAGGGCCTGTGCATCGTCGAGCAGGCGCTGGCGCACGTCGGCCGCGATCGCCAGGGCCGCGGTTTCGGTGTCTTCCTGGCGCTTGCTCTGTTCCTGCTGCCAGGTGAGCCAGAGCAGGGCCGCTTGCACCGTGACCACCAGGGCGACCAGCGCGGCCCACAGCGGCGCGCCCTGCCAGCGCCGCGAGACGTTGGCCAGCAGCGCGGACAGGGCGGTGGGCGACGAGGGGGGCGGCGGGACGGCAGACATGGCGGCAGTATCGAGCGCCGGACCCGCCGGGGGCTACGCAGTTTCGCGCATGACAGGGGCCAGGTTCACGCCGACCATGTCCACCCATGCCGGACACGCATGGCTCCATGCCGCGATAGGGTAGCCACCTGTGCGCACAGGGACTGTCCCCTTCCTACAATCGCCAGCCCTTCCGCCTTCCTTTCGCCATTCTGACGATCCGACCCGTCCACGCCCATGACCACCTCTGAACAGAAGCAAGCCGAACTGCGCCGCGCCGCACTCGAATACCACGAGTTCCCGACGCCGGGCAAGATCGCCATCGCGCCGACCAAGCAGCTCGTCAACCAGCGCGATCTGGCGCTGGCGTACTCGCCGGGGGTGGCCGCGGCCTGCGAAGAGATCGTGGACGATCCGGCGAATGCCTTCCGCTACACCTCGCGCGGCAACCTCGTGGCGGTCGTCACCAACGGCACCGCCGTGCTGGGCCTGGGCAACATCGGCCCGCTGGCGTCCAAGCCGGTGATGGAGGGCAAGGCGGTGCTGTTCAAGAAGTTCGCCGGCATCGACGTGTTCGACCTGGAGATCGCCGAGAACGACGTCGACAAGCTGGTGGACATCATCGCGTCGCTGGAGCCGACCTTCGGCGGCATCAACCTCGAAGACATCAAGGCGCCGGACTGCTTCTACGTCGAGCGCAAGCTGCGCGAGCGCATGAAGATTCCCGTGTTCCACGATGACCAGCACGGCACGGCCATCGTCGTCGGTGCGGCGTTGCTGAACGGACTGAAGGTCAACGGCAAGGACATGAAGCAGGTCAAGCTGGTCTCGTCGGGCGCGGGGGCGGCGGCGCTGGCCTGCCTGAACCTGCTGGTCAAGATGGGCCTGCCGCGGGAAAACATCTGGGTGACGGACCTGGTCGGTGTCGTCTACCAGGGCCGCACCGAGCTGATGGACCCGGACAAGGCCGAGTTCGCGCAAGCCACGGACCAGCGCACGCTGCGCGAGGCCATCGTCGGCGCCGACATCTTCCTGGGGCTGTCGGCGGGCGGCGTGCTCAAGGCCGACATGGTGGCGACGATGGCGGCCAACCCGCTGATCTTCGCGCTGGCCAACCCGACGCCGGAAATCATGCCGGAAGAGGTCAAGGCGGTGCGCGACGACGCGATCATGGCCACCGGCCGCTCGGACTACCCGAACCAGGTCAACAACGTCCTGTGTTTTCCCTACATCTTCCGTGGCGCGCTGGATTGTGGCGCGACGACGATCACCGACGAGATGGAGATCGCCGCGGTGCGCGCCATCGCCGAGCTGGCGCAGGCGGAGCAGAACGATGTGGTCGCGGCGGCTTATGGCGGCGCCACGCTGTCCTTCGGCCCGGAATACCTGATCCCGAAGCCCTTCGACCCGCGCCTGATGATGCAGATCGCACCGGCTGTCGCGCGGGCGGCGGCCGAGTGCGGCGTGGCCGCGCGCCCGATCGCCGACATGGATGCCTACGTCGAGAAGCTGCGCGCATTCGTCTATGCCGCCGGCACGGTGATGAAGCCGATCTACGCGGTGGCCAAGCGCGCCAAGGCGCGGCGTGTCGCCTATGCCGAGGGCGAAGACCGCCGTGTGCTGCGTGCCGTGCAGGTGGTGGTGGACGAGGGCCTGGCCTATCCCGTGCTGGTCGGGCGTGGCAACGTCATCCGCACCCGCATCGTCAAGCTGGGGCTGCGTCTGGAAGAAGGCCGCGACTACGAGATCGTCAACATCGATGACGACGCCCGCTACCGCCACTTCTGGGAGCTGTACCACGCCATGACGGACCGCCAGGGCGTGACCGAGCAACTCGCCAAGATCGAGATGCGCCGGCGCCTGACGCTGATCGCGGCGATGCTGCTGCACACCGGTGAGGTGGACGGCATGATCTGCGGCACCTGGAGTTCGACCTCGTACCACCTGAAGTACATCGACCAGGTGATTGGCCGGCGCAAGGGCGTCAACACCTATGCCTGCATGAACGGGCTGGTGCTGCCGGGCCGCCAGATCTTCCTGGTCGATACCCACGTCAACTACGACCCGACCGCCGAGCAGCTCTGCGAGATCACGATCCTTGCCGCCGAGGAGATGCGCCGCTTCGGTCTGAAGCCCAAGGCGGCGCTGCTCTCGCATTCGAACTTCGGATCGAGCAACGAGCCTTCTGCCGTGAAGATGCGCGAGGCACTGGCGCTGATCCGCGAGGCCGCCCCTTGGCTGGAGGTGGATGGCGAGATGCACGGAGACACCGCGCTCAATCCGGCCTACCGCGCCGAGATGATGCCGCGCAGCACGCTCACGGGCGAGGCCAACCTGCTGGTGCTGCCCAACATCGACGCAGCCAACATCAGCTACAACCTGCTGAAGACGACCGCCGGTGGGGGCATTGCGATCGGTCCGGTGCTGCTGGGTGCGGCCAAACCGGTGCATGTGCTGACCCCGTCGGCGACGGTGCGGCGCATCGTCAACATGACGGCGCTGACCGTGGCCGACGCCAACGCGGTGCGCTGAAAACGCCCCCAGTGCCGGCCCGAGTCGGCACTGCAGGGCCTCCGCCGGGAGTTCGTACCCGCTTACTTGCGCGGATGGCCCTGATGTTCTGCTGAAAATTGAGGCAAACGCTTGAGCTTGGCGCCCTGATTCGGTACCATCGCCCCCTTCAGAATTCAGGAAAACCCGTGTTAAATCTGGTCAAAAGGATGGCACTGGCGGTACTGGTCGCCGTTTTTCTGGGCGCTGGGCTGGGGCTGCCGCAGTCCGTGTTCGCACGGGGCGACCTCGACACGGTGGCCAGGCTCTCCGAACTTCCACCAGAAGCCGCCGACACGCACCGGCGAATCCTGACCGGAGGCCCGTTCCGGTACCCGGACAAGGACGGCACGGTGTTCGGCAACCGGGAGCGGCTGCTGCCGCGGGAGCGCCGAGGATACTACAGAGAATATACCGTCCCGACGGCAGGATCGCGGGACCGGGGAGCGCGGCGCATCATCTGCGGCGGGCGCGAGCCGACGACCCCGGACGTTTGTTTTTACACGCAAGACCACTACGCGAGCTTTCGCCGCATCGCACCGTGACTTCGACGAGGATCGAGAGCCCTAAGGGACCATCCACCATGCTTATGCAGACCGTGCGTCCAAACATCGTGCAGGCCATCCGCGCCTTCCGAGTGGACGACCTCATGTCGGCGGCCCAAGACCTGGGCCACCACTTTCTCTACGCCAATCTGGCCGAAGCGTCTTCCAAACCGGAAGTGCTGGAGTCGATTGCCAAGGCGTTCCTGTTCCCGGCCCACTTCGGCAAGAACCTTGACGCGCTCCACGACTGCATGACCGATCTGGTCAACAAGTCGGGTGCGCAGGCGGGTTTCGTCGTGGTGCTGGAGCAGTTGCCGGACAACGCCAAGTTCGACCGCGAGGCCCGCGAGCAACTGCTCGACGTGTTCCGCGATGCCGCCGACTACTGGGGAGAACGGAAGATCCCCTTCCGATGTTTCTATTCTTTTCAGTAGCCCGCTCCCAAGACCAAGGGCAATGGGAGCGGGCTGATGGAGCCCCGGCGGAATCTGTGAAGCCGCCACCGAAACCGAGCAAGAACGCTGCACCGGCCTTCGCGCCGCACATGCCACTGATGAGCAGTGCCTTCGACACCTCGGCCCTCGCGGCTGCGGCATGAAGACAAGCTCGGACAGCCGCACGCCACAGCGTTCCTGACGACCACGACAAGCCCGCCCTGTGCGGGCTTGTTTCATGGTGCCGTCTTCTTCGCCGCGTCACGCAGGCCGACGGCCGTCACCAGCGCCACGTAATCCGCCACCGGCACCTCTTCGGCGCGCCGCTGCAGATCGAACACCGGCACATCGTCGCCGCAGCGCTCGTTCAGCCAATGGCCCAGCGTGTTGCGCAGCATCTTGCGGCGCTGCGAGAACGCCACCGCCACCAGCTCGCTCAGCAGTGCCACGTCCACCGC
>JBEEMX010000135.1:0-8089 GCA_041192465.1 Pseudomonadota bacterium
GCAGCAGGCAGGCGACTATTGTTGTGCGCGGCGTGTCGATCAGCGCCTTCTGCGTGGCGTAGCGCAACAGCTGATGGTGGCCGGCGATGATGGACTCGTGCAGGAAGCGCATCGGGTCCGGCAGCGTCGGCTTGGCGTCCCGCTGGAACATCGCAGCCAGAGTTTGCAAGGCCAGTTGCGAGGCGACCTCCCCTTCCGGGTGGCCGCCCATGCCATCGGCCAAGGCGAACAAACCCGAATCGCGCGTGTAGCAATAGCCCATGCGGTCTTCGTTCTTTTCGCGGCCGCCCTTGCGGCTGATCTGGTAGACGGAAAAACGCATGGACAGGGGTTCCGAGGAAGGATCCGGCGCGGCTTGGCTCACGCCTTGGCGCCGGACTTGATGTTTTCAAGCTGGAGCTTGAGGCGCTCGCTGAAGCTGAGCTTGGTGTAGCGGCGTTCGGTTTCCCTGGAGAGTTCTTTTTGCAGCGCGAACACGCTTTGCGGACGGGCCAGCGGGTCGAGCGACATGCACCACTCGGTCACCTCGATGAGGTTGTCCGAGTACACATTGCGCAGACGCGACAGCGACAGACTCAGGCGGTCTTTCTCGATGCGCTGGGGGGCGTCGTTCGGCGGGTAGCCCTGCATGCAGGCGTAGATGCAGGCGCCGATGGCGTAGATGTCGGTCCACGGGCCGAGCTGGCCGTCGCGGCGGTACATCTCGGGTGCGGCAAACCCTGGCGTGTACATTGGCCGGATGAAGTTGCCTTCTTTCGACAGCACCTCACGGGCGGCGCCGAAGTCCAGCATCACCGCCTTGTTCTCGTTGGTGATGAAGATGTTGGCCGGCTTGATGTCCAGGTGCAGCATCTTGTGCTGATGCACGATGCGCAGGCCGCGCAGGATCTCGTCGAACAGGCTGCGGATCGTGCTCTCGCGGAACACCTTGTCGCGCTTCAGGTCGCGGGCGGTGACGATGAAGTCCTGCAGCGTGTCGCCCTGCAGGTAGTTCATCACCATGTAGACGGTTTCGTTCTCGCGGAAGAAGTTCAGCACCGAGACGACGCTCTGGTGGCTGATCTGTGCGAGCGAACGGCCTTCCTCGAAGAAGCTCTTCAGACCGAGGCGGTACAGCGGCTGCTTCTCGGGCTTGACGCGCGGAATCAGCTCGCCCACGGAGCGTTCGGCCAGCGAAGAGGGGAGGTATTCCTTGAGGGCCACCAGCCGGCGCTCGGCGTCCTCGGCGAGGTAGACGACCCCGAATCCGCCCGCTGCCAGCTTGCGGATGATCTGGTAGCCCCCCACCACAGTGCCGGGCGGCAACGGGGCGGGTTTTTGCTTTGACATAATCGTATTTTGATTGGGCGAAATCCGCGATGTCAGTTTACAGCATGACCGGTTATGCCAGCGCCTCCTCCAGCGCGCTGCCCGAGGCCGGGGAACACACCGAGAACACTGCCGCACAAGCGGCGTCCGCAGGATCGGTCACGGTGGAACTGCGCTCCGTGAACAGCCGCTTCCTGGATCTGGCGCTGCGCCTGCCCGACGAATTCCGGTCGCTGGAGCCGGCGCTGCGCGAGCTGCTCACCCGTGCCTTCAAGCGCGGCAAGATCGAGCTGCGCCTGAACCCGGACCGCGCGCCCGACGCTGCCGCTGCACTGCCGCAACCTGAACAACTGGCGCAGTTGGCGGCGCTGCAGGTGGCCATCCGCTCGCAATTGCGGGACGCGCAGTTGATGTCGGTGCATGAGGTGCTGCAGTGGTGCCGCAGCACGGCGCCGGTGGTGGTGCTCGACGAGGCGGCGCTGGCCGCGGCGCGGGTGTGCGTCGATCGGCTGGGGGAGGCCCGCGCCCGCGAAGGCGAGCGGCTGGTGGCGATCCTGATGGAGCGGGTCGAGCATCTGCGTGCGTTGGCGGCCCAGGCGGCGCCGTTGCTGCCGCAGGTCGTGGCGCGTCAGCAGCAGCGGTTTCTGGAACGCTGGCACGAAGCCCTCGCCACGGCGGGCGCCAACCAGAGCGTGTCCGCGCAGTCGCTGGCCGAGCGGGCCATGTCGGAAGCGGCGGCGTTCGCGATCCGCATCGACGTGGCGGAAGAGCTGGGCCGCTTGGGCGCCCACCTCGACGAGATCACCCGGCTGCTGCGCAAGGGCGGCGAGCTGGGCAAGCGGCTCGATTTCCTGATCCAGGAGCTGCACCGCGAGGCCAACACGATGGGGTCGAAATCCGCCGCACTGGAGCTGACGCAGATCTCGGTGGAGATGAAGGTCGCGATCGAGCAGATGCGCGAGCAGGTGCAGAACATCGAATAAACGTTGAAGCGTTGCACCGTTGAATGAAAAAGGCCACCCGAGGGTGGCCTTTTTGTTGCCCCTGCGGGCTGGGCGTCAAGCCCGCGCAGCGGCCAGCGTGGCGTTGAACGTGGCGCTCGGACGCATGATGGCCTTGGTCTTTTCCGCGTCGGCGAGGTAGTAGCCGCCGATGTCGGCCGGCTGTCCTTGCACGGCGCTGAACTCGGCCACGATCTGCGCTTCGTTGTCGCCCAGGGCCTGGGCCAGCGTGCCGAAGTGGGCGGCCAGGGCGGCGTCCTCGGTCTGGGCGGCCAGTTCCTGCGCCCAGTACAGCGCCAGGTAGAACTGGCTGCCGCGGTTGTCGAGCTGGCCGGTCTTGGGGCTGGGTGACTTGTTGTTGTCGAGCAGCTTGCCAGTGGCCGCGTCCAGCGTCCGGGACAGCAGCGCCGCCTGCACGTTGCCTTCCTTCAGGCCCAGATCCTCCAGCGAGACCGCCAGCGCCAGGAACTCGCCCAGCGAGTCCCAGCGCAGGTGGTTTTCCTGCACCAGTTGCTGCACATGCTTCGGCGCCGAGCCGCCGGCGCCGGTCTCGTACATGCCGCCGCCGTTCATCAGCGGCACGATCGACAGCATCTTGGCCGAGGTGCCCAGCTCCATGATCGGGAACAGGTCGGTCAGGTAGTCGCGCAGGATGTTGCCGGTGACGCTGATGGTGTCCAGGCCGCGGGCGACGCGCTCCAGGGTGAACCGCATCGCGCGCACCTGGCTCATGATGCGGATTTCCAGACCCGTGGTGTCGTGGTCCTTCAGGTAGGTGTTGACCTTCTGGATCAGCGCGTTTTCGTGCGGGCGGTACGGGTCCAGCCAGAACACGGCCGGCATGCCGGAGTTGCGCGCACGGGTGACGGCCAGCTTGACCCAGTCGCGGATCGGCGCGTCCTTGACCTGACACATGCGCCAGATGTCACCAGCCTCGACGTTCTGGCTCAGCAGCACTTCGCCGGTGTCCAGATCGGTGATGTTGGCCACGCCGGCTTCCGTGATCTCGAAGGTCTTGTCGTGCGAGCCGTATTCCTCGGCCTGCTGCGCCATCAGGCCGACGTTCGGCACCGTGCCCATCGTGCGCGGGTCGAAGTTGCCGTGCCACTTGGAGAAGTTGATCATCTCCTGGTAGATGCGGGCAAAGGTCGATTCCGGCATCACGCACTTGCTGTCGTACTGCTTGCCGTCGGCGCCCCACATCTTGCCGCCCTGGCGCATCATCGCCGGCATCGAGGCGTCCACGATGATGTCGTTGGGCGAGTGAAAGTTGGTGATGCCCTTGGCCGAATCGACCATCGCCAGACGCGGACGGTGCTCCTGGCAGGCGTGCAGGTCACGGATGATCTCGTCGCGCTTGGACTCCGGCAGCGTCTTGATCTTGTCGTACAGGTTCACCATGCCGTTGTTGACATTGATGCCCAGTTGGTCGAACAGCGCGCCGTGCTTCTCGAAGGCTTCCTTGTAGTAGATCCGGACGCAGTGGCCGAAGACGATGGGGTGCGAGACCTTCATCATCGTCGCCTTGACGTGCAGCGAGAACAGGATGCCGGACTTGCGGCAGTCTTCGAGCTGGGCCTCGTAGAACTCGCACAGCGCCTTCTTGCTCATGAACATCGAGTCGATGATCTCGCCGTCGAGCAGGGCCAGCTTCGGCTTCAGCACGACGGTCTTGCCGCTCGCGGTGAGCAGCTCCATCTTGACGTTGCGTGCCTTGTCGAGCGTCAGCGACTTTTCACCGTGGTAGAAGTCGCCATGCTCCATGTGCGACACATGGGTCTGCGACCACTGCTTCCACTCGCCCATCGAATGCGGGTTCTTGCGGGCGTATTCCTTGACCGCCTTGGGGGCACGGCGGTCGGAATTGCCTTCGCGCAGCACCGGGTTCACAGCCGAGCCGAGGCACTTGCCGTAGCGGGCCTTGATGGCCTTCTGCTCGTCAGTGGTCGGGTTCTCGGGGTAATCGGGGATGCCATAGCCCTTGGACTGCAGTTCCTGCACGCAGGCCGCGAGCTGCGCCACCGAGGCGCTGATGTTGGGCAGCTTGATGATGTTGGCATCGGCTTCCAGCGTCTTCTTGCCCAGCTCGGCCAGCGTGTTGGGCACTTTCTGGCGGTCGGTCAGGTACTCCGGAAACTCGGCCAGCACGCGGGCGGCGACCGAGATGTCCGCGGTCTGGATCTGGATGCCCGCCGGATTGGTGAACGTGCGGATGATCGGCAGGAAAGCGCAGGTGGCTAGCGCGGGTGCTTCATCGGTGAGGGTGTAGATGATGGTCGGCTGCTGGGTCGTCATTCACGAATCTCCGGAGGTTCTGCTGAAACGGTGTGTCTGCGGCGGCAGGGCCGCGCGGCCCGTATTGTCGTTGTGTCTGCCGACATCGGGGACAATTGCACGCCCGCCGCTTCCCGAGCGCCAGCCCTGCGAGTCCGCCGTGCCCCAATCTGTCACACCTTCGCCCGCCGATTACCCCGGCAATCTCTACGTCGTCGCCGCTCCGTCGGGCGCCGGCAAATCCAGCCTCGTCAAGGCGCTGCTGGAGATCGACACCCGCCTGATGGTGTCGATCTCGCACACTACCCGCGCACCCCGCGGCCAGGAGGAACACGGCCGCGAGTACTGGTTTGTCTCGAAAGACGAGTTCGGCGCCATGATCGACCACGGCGATTTCTTCGAGTGGGCCGAGGTTCACGGCAACCGCTACGGCACCTCGCGCGCCGCGATGGAGCAGCGCCTGCGCGACGGCCACGATGTCGTGCTGGAAATCGACTTCCAGGGTGCGCTGCAGATCAAGCGCATCTTCCCGAGCGCCGTGCTGATCTTCATCCTGCCGCCGTCGTGGGAAGAGCTGAACCGCCGCCTGTGCCGCCGCGGCGAGGACGCGCCCGAAGTCATCGCGCAGCGCATGGGCAACGCCCGGCACGAGGTCGCGCAGGCGCGACATTTCGACTACATCGTCGTGAATGCCCTGTTCGAGACGGCGCTGTTCGACCTGAAAACCATCGTCCACGCGCAGCGGTTAAAATATTCGACCCAGCGTCTCAGCCGCCCGGCTGTGTTCGACGCCCTTCAACTGTCTTGACCGACTCCTCACCCGCGGAAGCACGATCCCACCATGGCCCGTATCACTGTCGAAGACTGTCTGCTGAAGATCCCCAACCGCTTCCAACTGGTGCTCGCCGCGACCTACCGCGCCCGCATGCTGAGCCAGGGCCACGCGCCCAAGGTCGAGACGAAGAACAAGCCCGGCGTGACCGCGCTGCGCGAAATCGCTGCCGGCGTGGTGGGCATCGAGATGCTGCGCAAGGTGCCGACCTGAGCCGTATCTGACCCGCGGGCTGTCGGGCATCGACCACACGGTACCCCAGCCCTTGCGGGACACGCTAGAGTCGATCCATGGTGTCCCGCACAGCCGATGTTTTGCGCCGCATGTTTTTCTCGTCCTGGCGACGTGAAAGCAAGCCCGAGTCTGCCGAGTCCGAGCGGTTTCCGGACACGCAACCCAGCGATCCCGCTGACCCGACCGAAGCGTCTACCGCCACGGACACTGCGGTCAAGAGCAAGCACCGCACCAAGCCCGGCAAGCCGCCCCGCCCGGTGATTGACCAGGTGCCCGGTGCGCATGGGGCGAGCGCGGCATCCTTCGCGGTACTCACCGCCAAGCTCGACTACCTCGACGAAGCCGACATCCGCCGCGTGCGCGAGGCCTACCGCTTCGCCGACCAGGCCCACCTCGGCCAGTTCCGCGCCAGCGGCGAGCCTTACATCACCCACCCGATCGCGGTTGCCGGCCTCTGCGCCGACTGGAAGCTGGACGCGCAGGCCATCATGGCGGCCTTGATGCACGACGCGATGGAAGATTGCGGCGTCACCAAGGCCGAACTCGTCGAGCGTTTCGGCACACCCACCGCCGAGATCGTCGATGGCCTGACCAAGCTCGACAAGCTGCAGTTCTCGACCCGCGAGGAATCACAGGCCGAGTCCTTCCGCAAGATGCTGCTGGCGATGGCGCGCGATGTGCGCGTCATCCTGATCAAGCTCGCCGACCGCATGCACAACATGCGCACGATGGGGGCCATGGCGCAGAACAAGCGCGCCCGCATCGCCCGCGAGACGCTGGAGATCTACGCACCGATCGCGCACCGGCTTGGCCTGAACCAGTGTTACCGCGAGCTGCAGGAGCTGTCGTTCAGCTACCTGCAGCCGTGGCGCCATGGCGCGCTGTCGCGGGCGGTGGACAAGGCACGCGGCCACCGCCGCGACATGGTCGAGCGGGTGCGCGAGGAGGTCGAAATCTCGCTGACGCAGGCCGAGGTGCCGGCGCAGGTCTATGGCCGCGAGAAGACCGTCCACTCGATCTACACCAAGATGCGCGACAAGCACCTGAGCTTCGCGCAGGTGAGCGACGTGTTTGGTTTCCGGCTGGTGGTGGGCACGCTGCCGGAGTGCTATCTGGCGCTCGGTGTGCTGCACCAGATCTACAAGCCGGTGCCAGGTCGCTTCAAGGACTACATCGCCATCCCGAAGGCCAACGGCTACCAGTCGCTCCATACCACGGTGGTGAGCCCGGTCGGCACTGCAGTCGAGTTCCAGATCCGCACCGCCGCGATGCACGCAGTCGCGGAAGCCGGCATCGCCGCGCACTGGATGTACAAGACCGGCGGGGGCAACGAGCCGCCGGACACCAAGCACCTCGGCACGATGTGGCTGCAGTCGCTGGTCGATATCCAGAGCGAGACGCGCGATTCGGCCGAGTTCCTTGAACACGTCAAGATCGACCTGTTCCCGGAATCGATCTACCTCTTCACGCCCAAGAGCCGGATCCTGGCGCTGCCGCGGGGCGCCACGCCGGTGGACTTCGCCTACGCGATCCACTCGCGCGTGGGCGACCATTGCGTCGCGGCACGGGTCAATGGCGAGCCGGTGGCACTGCGCACCGAGCTGAACTCGGGCGACGTGGTCGAGATCATCACGGCGCCGTCGGCCCGCCCCAATCCGGCCTGGCTCAACTTCGTGCGCACCGGCAAGGCGCGTTCCAAGATCCGCCACTACCTGAAGAACATGGAGGCCGAGGAGTCGTATGACCTGGGCCTGAAGCTGCTGGCACAGGCGCTGCGCACCGAAGGACTGCAGTTGCCCAGTGTCGATGACAGCAGCCTGGACGAGCTGGACGCGGCGCTGTGGCAATCGCTGGTGCGCTGGAGCGGCAACCGCAACCGGCGCGAGCTGCTCACCGACATCGGGCTGGGCCGCAAGATCGCCGTCATCGTGGCCAAGCGCATGGCGCGCAAGATGGTCGAACAGGGCCGCCGACCGGATGCGCTCACGCTCAGCATGGGCCGTTATGCCACCGACCAGGAAGCGCCCACGCAGGGCACCGTCGTCATCGACGGCAGCGAAAACGCCACGATCCAGCTCGCCACCTGCTGCCAGCCGATCCCGGGTGACGAGATCGTCGGCTATGCTCGGTGGGCAAGCGCCACTTCGAGCGCGATCCTGAGCGCTGGCTGGGTGTCGAGTGGGCCGAACAGCCGGCACGGGCCTTCCGGACCGCGGTGGCCGTGCTGGTCCACAACGGCAAGGGCGTGCTGGCCGAGGTGGCGCAGGCGGTCAGCCAGGCCGAGGCCGACATCGCCCACATCAACATGGATCAGACCCGCGACGGCGAGACCTCCGAGCTGAAGCTCACGCTGGCCGTGCGCGACCGGCAGCACCTGGCGGACGTGCTGCGCGTGGTGCGGCGCTGTCCGTCGGTGGTGCGCGTGTCGCGTGTCAAGCCC
>JBEEMX010000136.1:0-8578 GCA_041192465.1 Pseudomonadota bacterium
TTCCAGCGATGATTTCCATCCAGCTCCCCGACGGTTCCCGACGTGAATTCCCCGGCCCGGTGACGGTGGCCGAAGTGGCCGCCTCGATCGGCGCCGGTCTGGCCAAGGCGGCACTGGCTGGCCGTGTCGGCGTGGGAAGTGCAGCCCGCGTGGTCGATACCAGCCACCGCATCGAGGCCGACGAGTCGCTCGCCATCATCACGGCCAAGGACGATGTCGGCCTGGAGGTCATCCGCCACTCGACCGCCCACCTGCTGGCCTACGCCGTCAAGTCGCTGTTCCCCGAGGCGCAGGTCACCATCGGCCCAGTGATCGAGAACGGCTTCTACTACGACTTCTCGTACAGGCGTCCCTTCACGCCCGACGACCTCGCCGCCATCGAGAAGAGGATGGGCGAACTGGCGGCCTCATCGAGAGCATCCCGGCGGACCAGGACGTGTCGCTCTACGCCGAAGGGGCGTTCACCGACCTGTGCCGTGGCCCGCACGTGCCCTCGACCGGCAAGCTGAAATTCTTCAAGCTGATGAAGGTGGCGGGTGCCTACTGGCGTGGCGACCACCGCAACGAGATGCTGCAGCGCATCTACGGCACGGCCTGGGCCACCAAGGACGACCTGCAGAAGTACCTGACGCGCCTCGAAGAAGCCGAGAAGCGCGACCACCGCCGCCTGGGCCGCGAGCTGGACCTGTTCCACATCGACGAACATTCGCCCGGTACCGTGTTCTGGCACCCGAAGGGCTGGACGCTCTGGCAGCAGGTCGAGCAGTACATGCGTCAGGTCTACCGGGACAACGGTTATCTGGAGGTCAAGGGTCCGCAGATCCTCGATCAGGGCCTCTGGGAGAAGACGGGCCACTGGGACAAGTACCGGGAAAACATGTTCGTGACCGAGTCGGAGAAGCGCGACTACGCGCTGAAACCGATGAACTGCCCCGGCCACATCCTGATCTACAAGCAGGGCATCAAGAGCTACCGGGACCTGCCGCTGCGCTTCGGCGAGTTCGGCCAGTGCCACCGCAATGAGCCTTCGGGCGGCCTGCACGGCATCATGCGGGTGCGTGCCTTCACGCAGGACGATGGCCACATCTTCTGCACCGAGGACCAGATCCAGGCCGAGGTGGTCGCCTTCACGACGCTGCTGCAGAAGGTCTACCGGGACTTCGGTTTCACGGACATCATTTACAAGCTCTCTACCCGGCCAGACAAGCGCATCGGCTCGGAAGAAAGCTGGGACCGTGCCGAACATGCATTGGCAGAAGGTCTGCGCGCGTCGGGTTGCGAGTTCGAGTACCTGCCGGGCGAGGGCGCTTTCTATGGTCCGAAGATCGAATACACCCTGAAGGATGCGCTGGGCCGCCCCTGGCAGTGCGGCACCATCCAGGTCGATCCGAACATGCCCGAGCGGCTGGGTGCCGAATTCGTGGGCGAAGATGGCATCCGCCACCACCCCATCATGCTGCACCGCGCGATCGTCGGTAGTCTGGAGCGATTCATCGGCATCCTGATCGAGCAGCACGCTGGCGCACTGCCCACTTGGCTGGCTCCGGTGCAGGTGTCGGTGCTCAACATCACCGATGCCCAAGCCGATTACGCCCGCGACGTGGTCAAAGCGCTGCAAAAACAAGGACTTAGGGTGTCCTTGGATTTGCGCAACGAAAAAATCACGTATAAAATCCGCGAGCATTCTTTGCAGAAGGTTCCGTACCTGCTCGTTGTCGGTGACAAGGAAAGGGCCTCAGGAACCGTCGCAGTGCGCGCCCGGGGCAACCAGGACCTCGGGGTGATGGCTCTGGAAGCCTTCTCCCAGAAAATCGCAGCGGACCTCTCCACCCTCCGGTGACGGGATTCGCGCTGTCGGTTTTCTTTTCCCTTGCCGGGGCGCGAATCTTTGGTTATCGGGCTGTGTGCCCCTGAAGGAATCTCACCATCGCTACCTTTCTTGACCGCCGAACGCCGAACGCCGAGCGCAAGCACCGCCTGAACCGCGAGATCACTGCCCTGGAAGTCCGCTTGAACGGACCTGAGAACGAGCCGCTTGGCGTCGTCAGCATCCAGGAAGCCCTGCGACTGGCGGCCGATGGTGATGTCGATCTGGTGGAAATCTCGCCCACGGCCCAGCCGCCGGTGTGCCGCCTGATGGACTACGGCAAGTTCAAGTACCAGGAGCAGAAGCGCGCGGCCGAGGCGAAGGCCAAGCAGCACGTCATCGATGTCAAGGAAGTCAAGTTCCGTCCCGGCACGGACGAAGGCGACTACAACATCAAGATGCGCAACCTGCGCCGCTTTCTGGAAGATGGCGACAAGGGCAAGGTCACGCTGCGTTTCCGTGGTCGTGAAATCACGCACCAGGACATCGGCATGCGCCTGCTGGAGCGTGTGCGCGATGAGCTGACCGATGTGTCGCTGGTCGAGCACATGCCCAAGCTCGAAGGCCGCCAGATGATCATGGTGCTGGCGCCCAAGCGCAAGAAGTAAGCCGACTCGTCGGTAGCAGCAAGCAATTTGAGTGGGTGCGGTCTGGTCGCTGCGCCCCTCAGTGCCCGCAGGCCCCAAAGTGCATGAGTCGTTTCATGCCGCCTCGCAGGAACAACCCCAAGGAGCAGTCATGCCCAAGATGAAGACCAAGAGTGGCGCGAAGAAGCGTTTTCGCGTCCGTCCCGGTGGCACCGTCAAGCGCGGTCACGCCTTCAAGCGTCACATCCTGACCAAGAAGTCCACCAAGACCAAGCGCCACCTGCGTGGAACGACCGCTGTGCATGAGACCAACATGGGTCACATGGCACAGATGCTGCCGTTCGCCGGTCTGTAATCCACCACAACACGAAGGAGTCATCACATGCCTCGCGTCAAACGTGGTGTTACCGCCCGCGCTCGTCACAAGAAAGTCCTCGCCCTTGCCAAGGGTTTCCGCGGTCGCCGCAAGAACGTCTATCGGATCGCCAAACAGGCGGTGATGAAGGCGGGTCAGTACGCGTACCGTGACCGCCGTGCCAAGAAGCGTGTATTCCGCCGCCTGTGGATTGCGCGTATCAACGCCGGTTCGCGCGCGCTGGGTCTGACCTACAGCAAGTTCATGGCCGGTCTGAAGAAGGCCTGCATCGACGTGGACCGCAAGGTGCTCGCCGACCTGGCTGTCAACGATCCTGCCGCGTTCGGCAGCATCGTCGAGAAGGTGAAGGCCCAGCTCGCTTGAGCCTGACGCGCTGGGCCGGTGCAAGCCGGCTCCCGCGTCACACGAAAAAGGCCGACACTGCGTTCGGCCTTTTTTCTTGTCTGTCTACCCCAGTCTCCCGATGAACGATCTCGATCCACTCGTGCAGGCCGCGCATGCCGACTTCGCCGCCGCGCTCACCCCTGCCCAGCTCGAAGACGCCAAGGCGCGCTACACCGGCAAGTCCGGTCAGGTGACCGAACTGCTCAAGGGCATGGCGAAACTGTCGCCCGAAGAGAAGAAGACCCGCGGCGCGGCGATCAACGAGACCAAGCAGCGCATCGAAGCCGCGCTCACCGCCCGCCGCCAGGCGCTGGCCGAAGCCGAGTTGCAGGCGCAGCTCAAGGCCGAGGCGCTCGATGTGACGCTGCCCGGCCGTGGCTGCAGCGTGGGCGGACTGCACCCCGTGTCGCGCACGCTGGAGCGCATCGAGCAGATTTTCGGCTCCATGGGGTTTGATGTTGCCGATGGCCCCGAGATCGAGACCGACTGGTACAGCTTCACCGCACTGAACAACCCGGAAAACCACCCGGCGCGTTCGATGCAGGACACGTTCTACGTGGACATGAACGACGAGGCTGGCCGGCCGCTGTGCCTGCGCCCGCACACCTCGCCGATGCAGGTCCGCTACGCCCGCCAGCACGCCGCCGCGCATGCCGGGCAAGACCCGATGCCCGAGATCCGCGTCATCGCGCCGGGCCGTACCTACCGCGTGGACAGCGACGCGACGCACTCGCCGATGTTCCACCAGTGCGAAGGTCTGTGGATCGGCGAGAACGTGTCGTTCAAGGATCTGAAGGCGGTGTTCACCGATTTCTTCCGCACCTTCTTCGAGACGGATGACCTGCAACTGCGCTTCCGGCCGTCGTTTTTCCCGTTCACCGAGCCGTCGGCCGAGGTGGACATTGCGTTCTCGTCCGGGCCGCTGAAGGGGCGCTGGCTGGAAGTGGCCGGCTCGGGCCAAGTGCATCCGAACGTGGTGCGCAATTACGGCCTGGACCCCGAGCGTTACATCGGCTTTGCGTTTGGCATGGGGCCGGACCGCCTGACCATGCTGCGCTACGGCGTCAACGACCTGCGGCTGTTCTTCGAGGGCGATCTGCGCTTCCTCGGCCAGTTCCGCTGAACCGCTGATCCGCCGTCGCCACCGCCCAAGCCTGGACAAGGACACCTGAGATGCAATTCCCCGAATCGTGGTTGCGCGCGTACTGCAACCCTGACCTGACCACACAACAGCTCGCCGACCTGCTCACCATGTCCGGCATGGAAGTGGAAGAACTCCAGCCGGTCGCGCCGCCGTTCACTGGCATCGTGGTCGCCGAGATCCTCACCGCCGAGCAGCACCCGAACGCCGATCGGCTGCGCGTCTGCACCGTGGACGCCGGCCCGCATAGCAAGGATGGCCCGCTGCAGATCGTCTGTGGCGCCCCGAACGCCCGCGCTGGCATCAAGATCCCGCTGGCCACCGTCGGCGCCGAACTGCCGCCGGGCGAGGACGGTAAGCCGTTCAAGATCGGCAAGGGCAAGCTGCGTGGCGTCGAGAGCCAGGGCATGCTGTGCTCGGCGCGCGAGCTGAAGCTGTCCGAGGACCACGGCGGCCTGCTGGAGTTGCCCGCCGATGCGCCCATCGGCCAGGACATCCGCGAGTTCCTGAACCTCGACGACACGCTGTTCACGCTCAAGCTCACGCCCAACCTCGGCCATGCGCTGAGCGTCTACGGCGTGGCCCGCGAGGTCGCCGCGCTGACCGGCGCGCCGCTGAAGCCGCTGCCGACCACGCCGGTCGTGCCGACGCTGGACGAGACGCTGCCCGTGACCGTCGAAGCGCCGGACCTGTGCGGGCGCTTCTCCGGCCGCATCGTGCGCGACATCGACACGAAGGCCAAGACGCCTGCGTGGATGGTCGATCGCCTGGCGCGCTGCGGGCAACGCTCGGTCAGTGCGCTGGTGGACATCTCGAACTACGTCATGTTCGAGACCGGCCAGCCGACGCACATCTTCGACCTCGACAAGATCCACGGCGGCCTGACCGTGCGCTGGGGTCGCGAGGGCGAATCGCTCAAGCTGCTCAACGGCAACACCATCACCGTTGATGCACAGGTCGGGGTCATTGCCGACATGCAGGCGGTCGAATCGCTCGCCGGCATCATGGGCGGCGATGCGACCTCGGTGAACGACAACACGCGCAACGTCTACGTCGAAGCCGCCTTCTGGTGGCCGGACGCCGTTGCTGGCCGCTCGCGCCGCTACAACTTCAGCACCGACGCTGGCCACCGCTACGAGCGTGGTGTCGATCCGGCCCACACCGTGGAGCGCATCGAGCGCATCACCGCGTTGATCCAGCAGATCTGCGGCGGCGAGGCGACCGCCTGCGGCCCGGTGACAGATGCGATCGTGAACCTGCCGGCGAAGAAGCCGGTGGCGCTGCGCGTGGCGCGCGCCGCCAAGGTGATCGGCATGCCGGTGACGCAAGCGCAGTGCGCCGAGGTCCTTACGCGCCTGGGCCTGTCGTTCACCGATGCGCCGGGCGTGCTGACCGTGACGCCGCCGAGCTGGCGTTTCGACATCGAGATCGAAGAGGATCTGATCGAGGAGATCATCCGCGTCATCGGCTTCGACCAGCTCCCGCTGACCGCGCCGGTCGCCCCGGTGACTGCCCGCGTGCGCCCGGAAGCCCAACGCGGTGGTTACGCGCTGCGCCGTGCCGTGGCCGCGCTGGACTACCAGGAAACGATCAACTTCTCGTTTGTCGAGGAACGCTGGGAGACTGAACTCGCCGGCAACCCGGACCCGATCCGCCTGCTGAATCCGATCGCCGCGCCGCTGTCGGTGATGCGTTCCAGCCTCATCGGCAGTCTGGTGCAGGTGCTGCGGCACAACCTGACGCGCCGTGCGCCGCGGGTGCGCGTGTTCGAACTCGGCCGCGTGTTCAAGCGCAATGCCGCGGTGCAGACCAGCGAACAGAGCGTCGTCGGCATCGACCAGCCGCTGCGCGTGGCCGGTCTGGCCTGGGGCGCGGTCGAACCGGTGCAGTGGGGCGTCAAGGAGCGGCCGGTCGATTTCTTCGACGTGAAGGCCGATGTCGAGGCGCTGGTCGCCCCGCGGGTGGCGCGCTTCGTTGCGACCGAACACCCCGCGATGCACCCCGGCCGCTGCGCCCGTGTCGAGCTGGATGGCGTGGCGATCGGCTTCGTTGGCGAGCTGCACCCGCGCTGGCGCCAAGCCTACGAACTGCCGGTGGGCCAGGGCGCACCGGTGCTGTTCGAGCTGGACGTGCCGGCGCTGCTGGCGCGCGACGTGCCGGCCTACCAGCCGGTGGCCCGTCAACAGGCCGTCACGCGCGACATTGCCCTCATCGTCGGCGAGGCGGTGGGCCATGACGCGGTGATCGCCAGCCTGCTGCGCGCTTGCACGGGTGGCCTGCTGCGCAGCGCGAAGCTGTTCGATGTCTACCGGCCCGCTGTCGGTGCCGCTGGCTTCGAGCCTGGCGAGCGCAGTCTGGCAATCCGGCTGGAGCTGCTCGATGATGACGCACCGCTCACCGATGCCCGCAGCGACGAGGCCATCAAGGCTGCACTCGACGCGGTGCAGCGTGACCTGGGTGCATGCTTGCGTGGCGCATGACTCTGCGCCAACCGACCGACCCGACCGACCACACGGCCACCGCCCATGGATGAAGAACGCGACTTCCTGCTGCCCGACGACGACGATGCGCCCACGCTCACCAAGGCCGAACTGGCCGAACTGCTTTTCGAGCGGCTCGGCCTGAACAAGCGCGAATCCAAGGACATGGTGGAAGCGTTCTTCGAGTTCGTCCATGCGTCGCTGGCCCGCGGGGACGACGTGAAGCTGTCGGGTTTCGGCAACTTCCAGGTGCGCCGCAAGGCCCCGCGTCCAGGCCGCAACCCGCGCACCGGCGAGTCCATTCCGATCCGGGCCCGCAACGTTGTCACCTTCCACGCCAGCCACAAGCTCAAGGCGGTGGTGCAGGGCGAAATACTGCCCGAAGGCGACTTCGAGTAAAGTCGGCACAGCCCTCCGACTCTCCGAACCCATTGATTTGCAATGGAAATCCTGCTTCCAGCGATCCCCGACAAGCGCTACTTCACCATCGGTGAGGTGAGCGAGCTGTGTGGTGTCAAGCCGCATGTGCTGCGGTACTGGGAGCAGGAATTCGCGCAGCTTCGCCCGGTCAAGCGGCGCGGCAACCGCCGTTATTACCAGCACCACGAAGTGCTGCTGATCCGGCGCATTCGTGGTTTGCTGTACGAGCAGGGCTTCACCATCAGCGGCGCACGCAACCGGTTGGCGGAACTCGGTCCTGCCGCCGCCCGTGCGCTCGAAGACGACGATCTGGTCGGCGAGGATCTGTCCACGCCGCACCTGATTCTTGGCGGGGGCCGGGTCGATGCCGTGCCGCTGGGACCGTTGCTGGCTGCGCCAGTGCCGGGTCGGGTGGCTTTTGTCGAAGTGCCTACCCCTCAGGTTGTCCGGGATGCGCTGGTGCGCAGCGGTGCGAGCAGTCTGCGCGCGGAACTGCTCGCCATCCGTGCGTTGCTCGACCCGGATACCGGCAGCCCCGACATCGTCATCGACTAAAAAGCCGGCCAGACACTGGACGTAATGCCTGTTTTCGGCATACAATCACTCTCTCTGCAGTCGGGGCGTAGCGCAGCCTGGTAGCGCACTTGCATGGGGTGCAAGGGGTCGTGAGTTCGAATCCCACCGTCCCGACCAATGAATTCAATGGGTTAGCTAGCCCATTGGCCTTTCTGGGGTCCGGTCACGTTCTGGTCACCGTTGACCCGATCAGCCAGCCTTTGGGATGCGACCCTTGACTGGTGGTCATCAGTACGAAATACGCATGATCAGCTCTGAAGTTGGCGATGCCGCCTCAGCGCGGCTTCGCCAGGTCCATTACCCAGTAGTTCGACCGGTTGCCCGTGTTGTAGACACAAGCCACGGCGAACTCCTCCATCGCCGGGTTCATCAGATTCGCGCAGTGGCCATCGCTGCCCATCCACGCATCGACCACCCGCGCCACGGTCGGCTGACCCGCAGCGATGTTCTCGCCGACGCTCGCCCAGGCATAGCCGATCGCGTTGATGCGGGCGCTGACGGTGCTGCCGTTGCTGCCGGTGTGCGCGAAGAAGTTGCTCACCACCATGTCGTTGGCGTGTGCCGCTGCGGCCCGGAACATGGTGTCGTTCCAGCGCAGGCCGCCCGCTGCGGCAAACGCGCCACGGCTGCCGCAGGACTGCGCGCTGGCGCGGCGGCGGTTGACCTCGGCCACCACCGCGGCCTGGAAGGCGGTGATGCTGCAGGTGGTGGCGGCGGTCTGGGCGCTGCCAGCTACGGTGGCGACGT
>JBEEMX010000137.1:0-7736 GCA_041192465.1 Pseudomonadota bacterium
GCGGTCGAGGTCATCCCCCTGACGGTTGCCGAGGCGCAGGCGCTGGCGGCGGATGTGGTGGCGCAGTACCCGGCCAACGCAGCGCAGGGGGCTTCCTGCATCGCCTACCCGGACACTGCCGCCGTGCTGTCCACGCTGTTGGGGGTGGAGCTGCGCATCAACCGGTCGCACATCAAGGTTGGTCTGGGTGACAGCCTGCTGGTCGTGATGCTGGACGGCCCCAAGCTCTTGCCGTTTGCGACCGAGCCGACGCCCGGTACCGTCGTGCGGTACATGGAACTTTGCATCTGTGCCCGTTGAAGTCCACATGCAGGTTCAGCTCAAGCTGGAGGGGCAGACATGAAGACGCGAGCAACCCACACGGACACGAACGGGTCCACGTTCACGGTGACGACGAACAACCGGTGGCGCTGGCCGCTGTGCTGGTCGGAGCTGAGCAAGAGCGAGCGAGAGGCGTTCGACTACCTGACAACGGAGGACCAGATGAACGACGCGGAGTTCATCCGGTCACGGGGCCGCGTGTTCCACACGGCGGAGGTGCTGCGCTGCGCGGTGCCGGGATGGGACGGCGTCTACAACGACACCATGTTCTCGGCCGTGCTGTTCAAGGTGAACGACGACGGCGAGTGGATGACGGGGAGGCTGTATGCGTGAGCCCCGAACTCCCGAGCACACCGCGGTGCTGGTGCGGCAGTTGGCGGTCGAGCACGCCATCGAGCAGTTGGTGCAGGCGGCAGAAGTGGAGCAGGAAGAGAGCCACGCGGCCCACATGAGCGCGCACTACCGCCGCGCCCTGGGCGAGCTGTTCAGCCACCGCGCGGCGCTGCGGCTGCTGGCGGTGCGACACGAGGCCATTGGCCGCTGACGACCGGCAGGTACTGCGCATGGAATCCGTGCGCAGTGCCGGCACGTTGCCGACTGGAGAAACCGATGAGAACGATCGCAATCGTGCTGGCGGCGACGCTGGCATTCACGGGGTGCGGGGGTGGCGACAAGCCGGCCGCGCCGCCCACCAAGATGCACCACACGGTGCCGGGCGCGGGTCACCAGCACCTGCTACTGTTCCGCGACGCGGCAGAGCCGGAAGACTACGCAGAAATAGCTGAGTACCCCTACGTTTATTCTGTAGATAGCCACTCCGTCGTGGTGGGTAGCACCAACCCCAGTGCCAGTGCCGTCCGGGTCTGGATCGTGGACGCGCTCGAAACCAGCTTCATCTCTGACTTGAGGATTGAGAAATGACCCACTACCACGAAGAAGCCCTCCACCTCCCTGACCATCCGGGCTGGGTCTTCCGTGTCCGGCACTACGTCGATGACGTCCACGGCTACCCGTGGGGCGAGATGACCATGCTGGGCGAGGTGCGGGAGGTGCGCGCCAACCGGTACAGCTACCACAACCACGCCACGGGCAAGCGCCCTGGCGAGCGCGTCCTCGACTGGACCAACAGCGCGGGCTGGGCCTACGACTGGCTGGGTGCCGTCAAGGAGGCGCGCCGCCACGGCGCCAGTGGCCCGGATGCGGTGAAGGCAGCGAATCATGAGTTCGAGTACCTCCGGCGGTACCTCACGGGCCAATGGCACTGGATGGGCGTGGCCGTGACGGCCACCAAGTGTCCACCGGAGCTTGATGCCGTGCGGGCGAAGCTGGACGAGTTCGACCATGCGCTGTGGGGCTGCGAGTCGGATGCACACGACTACACCAAGGAGGTGGCCGAGGAGCTGGCCTGCGACCTGGTGCGCAGCGCCAAGGCGGCGCGGGCGGCCAGCAAGGCATGCCCCCACTGCGGCGCGGTGTCGAACCCGGCAGGCTGGTGCCATGTGGGCACGCTGGGGTATTTGCCAGACGGGCGCGCCATACGGCAGGAGTCCGGGGCGCTGGGACCATCGATCAACTCTGGAGAAACCGAATGACTGAAGTGATCTGCGGATTCAACGTGACCAACACGACAACGGGCGAGGTGCGGCAGTGCGACGCCGTGCGCACCCCGGACGGGCACTGGACGTTCGAGGGCTACGCCGTGACCTACGCAGCCCGACTGACCAACGCGGACGGGAGCCGCAGCACTGTCTACGCCACCTCGTTCGACCTTGCCAAGCGCAAGCTGCTGAACCGGATGGCGCGGATGGGCGACCGACTGCCCGAGTCCGTCGCCGAGGAGGTGATGGCGCTGGCGGAGGACATCAACCTGGAGGGAGCCCCCTTCTCGCACGAGACGTGCGGGATGGTGTTCGAAGTGATTGCAATCGAAGGAGAAACTGAATGAAACCTCTCACAATGAATTTCTGGCTCAAGGCCAACCCCCGGCACAGCAGCCGCGGCGCCCCGATGGGGCAGTTCAGCGACGCCATCGAGCCGGGCACGAAGGTGCACATCGAGAAGCTGGACTGGGTGGACGGGGACTACGATCGTTCGGCCACCTATTGGGGCCGAACGCCGGGCGAGCACATGTACGCCATATGGTGCGATGACCCGATCGAGGGGCGGCTGTGCATCTACTACCGGGCGAAGAACCGCCGCGAGGCGGTGATGCATGCCGTCGTCGACCTCGAACTCCGGCCGCTGCGCGGCAACCTCACGGGAGACCTGACATGAAGACCGACGCCCCCATGTACCTCGCACTGCACGAGGCCCTGCGCCGGCTGGGCACGCCCGGCCCCCTGGCCGTGCCGGACCTGCACGACTACATCGAGGACTACCTGCACGAGATGTGCGCCCTGCACCTGCCGCATGGCAGCGGGTTCGATGAAGGTGTGCATTTGCAGATTTCCAAGTACACCGCCGACCGGGAGATGGGACGGGACACCGAGCGGTTGGTCTTCGTGTTGGCGTTCCACCACATGAACGACGCGGGGTACCACACTGGCTGGACGCACCATTCGGTGTGGGTGACACCGGTGTTCGGCGGCATCAAGCTGCGCTGCGGCGGCCCCGACCGCGACGGCACCAAGGAGTACATCCTGGAGCTGATGTACGGGTGCCTGACTGAAGAGGTGCCGACCTTCGAGGGCTGGGCCTACGACCAGGGCCGGTTCAACACGAAGGAGAAGACATGAAACACAAGCTGATTGACCTGCTGCGTGCAGCAGACGACGTGCGGCTGATGCACGAGGGCATGTCCGACTGGGACAGCGTGGCCGGCTGGTACGACGCCGACGGCGCGGCCGACTGCGGGGAAGACTCGGGGGACGGCGCGTTCCTGGAGACTCAGGAGGAGGACCGGTGGTTCTTCGATGAGAAACAGGAGGTGGACCTGCTGCGCCACGGGCTGGCGGTTGTCTGGATGCACGAGCCGGGCGGCCCGCGTGTCCAGCGCGTGCTGCGCCTGATCCGGGCGGTGGACCTGACTGACGACGATGTGGGAGAGCGGGCATGACTGACCACTACCTGAAGATCGACGTGAAGACCGACCACACGGGGGTGGACACCACGGAGCTGAAAGGCTACTGGGACCACGCCGACGGCAGCGAGGGCGGCGAGCTGCTCTTCGAGAAGGACGACGACGGAGGGCTGAACCTCATCGACTACGACGGCTGCATGTTCCTGCAGATGTCGGTCATCACGGAACTGCGCGAAGCCGGCTTCATCGTGTCCGCGGACTTCGAGTAAAGAAAAGGGCGGCCACCTCATGGTGCCGCCCCGTCCCCAAACCAATACCCCAAAGCGCCGGTGCTCAATCGGCAGAAGGAATCTACCATGACCAAGAAATCCAATCAAGCTACCGAATATTCAAACCCGTTCCAGCCGCGCGTGCTGACGTTCAAGCGGGGCACCAGCCGAGCGCAGGACACCTATGGCTACGCGCGGGTCACCCTGACCGACTGCTGGACGGGCAAGAAGCTCGCCTGCTGCGGTGGAGGGTACGACATGACCGGGCATTGCCTCGGCGAGTGGATGATGGCGAACCTTCAGGACCGGCTGGACGCGCTGAAGCCGGGCACGAAGACGGTCGGCAACTACCAGCGCCCCCTCTACGGCATCCAGTACAAGGGCCTGATGCTGTCCAATGGCCATGTGTACACCAGCGCCAGCGTGGACGGTAGCTGTGGGCTGTCGTCGATGGTCGATATTGCCCGCGCATGCGGCATCGTGATTGACGAGATCTGGGACCGCGGCACCCGCAACGGCACGCTCATCGGGTTCACCGTTCGCGAGGTGGCACCGTGACGGCGGCCAACATGGACCGCTCGGTGTACCTGACGAGCGGGCAGGTGGCGCGGATGTTCGGCGTGACGGTGCAGTGCGTGCAGGCGTGGCACACGAAGGGCTACATCGAGAGCGTGGTGACGCTGGGCAAGCACAGGCGCATCCATGTGGCGTGTGCCACGCTGCTGTGGAACAGGCAGCAGGCGGGCATGGCGCGCCCGACGCCGGCCGAGTACGCGGTGGCGGTGGTGGAGTGGGCGCTGGGTCGGCACGCGCTGCAGCACCGGCCCTTGTCCAGGCTGGAGGCGTTCGCGGCGAGGCCGTATGACGGTGCGTGGTTCCTGGCGCAGCACAACCTGGACCGCGAGGCGCGAGGCGCGCCGCCCCTGCAGGTGGACGCTCAGGGCTACCTGAAGCATGCCGATGATGTGCTGGCCCATGCAAGCTGGGTGCGCGGTGCGCACTGGCTGATGGCATTTCTACAAGACGGAGCAACGACATGAAATACGACTTCAGCTACCCGCCCGTCTACCCCGAGCAGCGGGCCGCAAGCGAGGAGAACCGACGGTATGCCCGCGACATATTTGAGCGGTGTGTCAACCACTTGCTCAAGCAGGGGCGGCGGTCGATGGCGCTCAATGCGGAGAGCCTCGACCAGAACATGCAGTGCGTCTACCGGGGCGAGGACGGCCTGATGTGCGGCGTCGGCTGCCTGATTGACGACGTGTACTACTCCGAAGAGCTGGAGGGGGAGTGCGCGGCGGAAAAGGGCGTGATGCGGGCGCTGCGGAACAGTGGCGTCGAGCCGGCCACCCACTGGTACGACGGGGCGGGCCGCTACAGCGTGTATGGCCTGCTGTCAGCGGTGCAGGATCTGCACGACAAGATGGAGCCCGAGGACTGGCGCGCCGAGGCGGCGACCCTCGCTGCCACGTACTGCCTGTACCCCAGGGAGCAAGCATGACCCCCGAGGAAACCTTCATGCACCTCCACGAGGTGCTGTACGCACAGTGGACCCACGTCGAGGAGTACAACTGGGACGCGCCGGACGTGCTGGACCTGGAGTGCAGCCTGAGCGGCGGCTGCACGGCGCGGGCGGCGCTGATGATGGCGCGCTGCGCAGCGGCGGGCATCAAGGTGGAGCAGTGGTGGTGCCGCATGAACGGTGTCGCGCACACGGTCGTCATCGAGCCGGGCACGGGGCTGGTCAGCGACTCGGTGCTGGGGGAGATGCGGCCCCGGTGGCGGCGCCACGACCTGACTGACTGGCTGACGTGGCCGGACGCACTGGCGCGGCTGTCGGACCCGGACACGGGCACGACGGACGTTTAAAGTCTTTGACAGGTAGCGGGTTGTCCGCTACCATCTACATAACCAACAACTAGGAGTAACCTCATGGGGTTCTGGACCACAACCGATCTTGCTACCACCGCTGGCGTGACCGTCAAGACCATCTGCGCCTGGATTGACCAGGGCATCCTCGAAGCCACGGTGTCTGACGGCGGCCATCGGCGGTTGCACGAGAGCGCGATGCAGAAGATTCAGACTGCCGCCCTGCTGGCGCAGGACGTGCGCACCACGGCGGCGCGGGGCGATGTCATCGGGGCGCTCCTCAAGTGGGGCGAGATGGCGAACAAGCCTGACATGCGGGGCTACCTGACCGGGTACCTTCATTGCAGATTGGGCGCTGGCGTGGGGGTGTCATGAGCCGCGATGTACACGCAGAAGTACTGGCGTACATCCGCACGATGAGCCCTGGCGCCCTGGTCACGGCCGACAGCCTGCTCATGTTCTACCGGGACGGCGGGGATGTCTGTGCCCAGGTGAAGGCGCGCATGGTGGGCGCTGACGCGAAGCTGCAGGCGGGGATGGACACGTTCATTGGGCTGATGCGCACGGCATTCCCGGATGCGTGGCGGGTGAGCAAGTCACAGGTTCGCACGCTGCGCGGCATTCTGCAGGCGGCCACGGATGGAGAGAGCGAATGATTCCACTTCTGACGACTGAGCTGCTGACAGAGCTGGACGCGTGCGACCGTGCGCAGATCCTTCTCAGTCAGCCGGACTGCCCACCCCTGCCGCTGTCGCTGGCCGACGCGCTGGACCTCATCGACCATCACACCCGCACGGAGAAGTACGCAGCCATCGCACAGATGGCAGCGGGTGCGGCACGCTGGATTGCCGCGAAGGTGTTGAGCGAGGCGACCGAGGCGACCGCCGAAGAAATCTCGGCGCTTCACCACCCCGAGTTGGGCATCGTGGTGGACTGCGGCGGGGCGCGCACGGTGGTGTGCCAGCCGGAGACGCTGACGCTGGTGCTGATGGAGCACGGCGCGGAGGACTGCGGTCTGTTGATCGGAAGCGACAGCCATACCCTGCTGTTCAGCCCATGTCACGCAACGGCGTATGCCCTCGGCCAATCGGACAAGTGGCACGGGTCGGTGTGTGGCGTCGCGCCGAACACGCGGGTTCACGTCCACATCGAAGACATCATCAGCACCAAACTGAAGGTGCGGAAATGTCATGGCCTCAACGTGTGGCGCTGTGGAGGGGAGCCGTGCTCGGCTCCGTACTAAATGGGCGCCGCCGAGAACCTCACAAGAGACGCCATCACCCGCGAGTTCATGGCGGCGAAAGCCGCCCGCGCCCCGCTGGTGTACTGGTCCATCATCCCTGGCCCTGGCAGCGCGGGCCTGTGTGACTTCGTGGCCTGCGCAGGCGGCGAGTTCTTTGGAATTGAGGCCAAAGCCTCCCGGGAGGACGGAGGCAAGCCGCCCACCGCCCAGCAACTGCGCACTATCGAGTCGATCATCAATGCCGAGGGTGTGGCGCTGGTGGTCAATGACGAGGTGAGCTTCGAGGTGCTGCACCGGTGCCTCATGACCGCCACGAACTACACCTGGACGCGCCCCGCTTGGCGCTCTGATGCGGTGCTGAAGCGCCGCCAACCCCCACCGATGAGGTAACCCCATGCTTTCCAAGATCATCGACTTCCTGGTCGCCGCCCTCCTGACCCTGCTGTGCGCTTTCGGCGTCGCCGCGTGGGTCTTCTACTCCCACCACAGCGCCTAGGAGAAACGCTCATGCATTCCCAACGATTCCCCGCGTTCACGTTCGTGCTCATCACGGCAGCGATTGCGGCCGTGCCGGCATCACTTTTGTGGGCCAGTGCCCACCCGCCCACCAAGGTAGCCGGTCCCGACACGGCACCGATCGTGATCGAGCTGGCGGACGGCAGCACGCTGGAGGCAGCGCCGAAACGCTGGCACCTGCGCGACACGTTCGGCCGGCGGTTCGTGGCGGTGCGCAGCCCGCAGCGTGAAGGCGGCTCGACCTGGATTGTCGAGTGCAACACGGTGGGCAAGCTGTTCATGCCCACGGCGGAGGGCTTCGAGCCGCGCATCTTCCCGGCCGAGTCCGTGGGTGCGATTCTCTGGTCGGCTGTCTGCCGCGAGCCAGGCGACCGCAGCACCGACAACCAACCGGCGAAGGTGACCTCATGAGATCGATCAACTGGTGGCACCGCCAGCAGGAGCGGGCGGAGCGGGCCGAGGGTTCGGAGTTGACCCGACTGCGCGCCGAGCTGGAGGA
>JBEEMX010000138.1:0-7719 GCA_041192465.1 Pseudomonadota bacterium
GGCCGACGTGGCCGATCTTGACCACTTCCTGTGCGCTGACCTGGGTGGCCGCTGCGAACGCGATGGCGGCAATGACGACGTTGAGCTTGTGATTCATGGAATGGAACTCCAGTTTCAGGACAGTTTCAGAGACAAGGGGAACGCCCGCCCCATACAGGCCGGGCAACTCAGGCGCGGAACTTACCCGAAATCCGCACCCACCTCCAGCGGGCTGGGCCTCGGATCGGGAAAGTCCCCATTCAACGGTTGGTGGGCTGGATGGTGGACAAGGCTTGGCGCACAGTATCCTGAAGGCCGTCCGACAGCGATTGCCGAACCTCCTGAACCAGCCCGTCCAGCAGCGGCTCCAGGCAGGCGTCGAGCAAGGCCGGCAGCCGCTCGCGCAACCGGGCACGCAGCCGGTCGTCCAACTGCAACTGCACCTCGGACAACACGGCATCGAGCACGTCGGCCCGCCACAACACAGCGTCGGGCGCGTCCGTGGGCACCAGCTCGGAGGGCCGGACCACCTCGGTCAGCGTCGGCACATCGTCCGGCGGAGTCCGCAGCGCGCCGCTCATGCAGACACCTCGTGGCGTTCGATGCTGCACCCTTGCGCGCTGTACTGGCGCCAGCGGACCCGCGCACCCTCCCGGTCCAGCGGGTCGCGCCCGACCACCTCGATGACCCGCTGGTACTGGGCGTAATCCCGCGGCACGTCACGCCCCAGATTGACCAGCACGTCATGCCCGAAGCGGGCGCTGTGGCCGGTCGCCAGCAGCACAGGCGTGGCTTGCAGGCGTGCCGGCAACTCCTCCACCGCCGCGCCGCGCCAGTGCGGAATGAACTCCAGCGCCTCGAACGTCCAGAGCAGCCGGTCGAGTTCGGCCAGTTGCACCGACTCGCCCGTGACCACCACCCGCGCACCCGCCCGGTACGCCTTGCGCAGGAGCCGGCAGGTGTACGCCCGCCGATCCGGCACGTTGAAATGAAAGGCAACCGCCGCCATGCCAGCCGATCAGCCCGCCTGACCCAGGAGGTAGTGCGTGAGCAGCGGCACTGGCCGGCCCGTGCCACCCTTGGCCGCACCGGAGCGGAAGGCCACGCCCGCGACATCCAGATGCGCCCAGCGGTACTTGCCCGTGAAACGCTGCAGGAACTTGGCGGCCGTGATCGCGCCGCCGGCCCGCGCACCGATGTTCGGGATGTCGGCGAAGTGGCTCTTCAGGCCCTCGTCGTACTCCTCGTCCAGCGGCATGCGCCAGGCGGTGTCGTGCGACGTGCGGCCGGCCAGCAGCAGGGCATCGGCCAGGGTGTCGTCCGGCGAGAACAGGCCCGCGTGCTGGAAACCGAGGCCGACGATGATGGCGCCGGTCAGCGTGGCGATGTCGATGACGGCTGCCGGCTTGAACCGCTCGGCGTAGGTCAGCGCGTCGCACAGGATCAGCCGCCCTTCCGCATCGGTGTTGAGGATCTCGATGGTCTTGCCCGACATCGACGTGACCACGTCGCCCGGCTTGATGGCGCGGCCGTCGGGCATGTTCTCGCAGGTGGGGATCAGGCCGACGACGTTGATCTTCGGCTTGAGTTCGGCAATGGCGCGGAAGGTGCCCAGCACGCTGGCCGCCCCCCCCATGTCGAACTTCATCTCGTCCATCTCGGCCGACGGCTTGATGGAGATGCCGCCCGTGTCGAAGGTGATGCCCTTGCCAACCAGCACGGTCGGGGCGTCCTTCTTGCCCGCACCCTGGTAGCGCAGCACGATGAAGCGCGGCGGCTCCTCGGAGCCTTGCGCCACGGCCAGGAACGCGCCCATGCCGAGTTTTTCGATGTCCTTGCGGTCCAGCACCTCGACCTTGAGTCCCGGCTGCTCCTTGGCCAGCGCGCGGGCATGGTCGGCCAGCATCGACGGCGTGCAGTGGTTGCCGGGGCGGTTGCCGACTTCGCGGGCCAGCGTGCTGCCGGCGGCGATGGCGCGGCCACGGGCGAGACCCGCAGCGACATCGGCCTGCGCCAGCTCGCCGCACACGAGGTCGAGCTGTGTCCACTTGGGCGCTTCGGCGGCGCTCGGCTTGGTGTGGCGGTAGACGTAGACCGCGTCCTCGGCCAGACACGCCGCCGCTTCGGCCATCGCGGCATCCGGCTCGCCGGCCCCCGCCCAGACCAGCGCGGCGCGCTCGGCGCCACTGCCCTTCAGGTACACGAACGCGGTGCCCAGTGCCTTGCGCCACGCCTTGACGCTGCCGTCCGCCGCGACGGCGATGACCAGCCGCGGCGTCTTCAGGCCGGATGGGCGGTGAAGGTAGAGGGTGCGGCCCGCCTTGAGCGCCAGATCGCCCTGCGCCACGGCGTCGTCGATCAACTTTCTGATCGCAGCCGGCAGGCGCCAGGTGCTGGTTTCCGGGGGAACGATGACCACCAGTGCCTCGGTGGCCAGCTTCGAATAATCCTGCGTTGCCGCCGTGAGTGTTTGAACGTCCATAATTCCGCGCTGCTCCTAGACGCACTGATGTTATTCGATTCCACCCTACGCAAAGCCTTGTCCCGCAGCTTCGGCGGCACCCTCGTGGTCATCCTGACCATCGTGCTGACGATGATGCTGATCCGCGTGCTCGGCATGGCGGCGGGTGGTGAAGTCTCGCCGCAGGATGTCGTGCTGCTGCTGGGCTACACCGCACTGGGCCACCTGCCGACGATGCTGAGCCTGTCGCTGTTCATCTCCGTTGTCTCCACCCTGACACGGATGTACCGGGACAGCGAGATGGCGGTCTGGTTCAGCAGCGGGTTGTCGCTGCAGCGTTTCGTGCCGCCAGTGCTGCGCTTTGCGGCGCCGGTGCTGGTGGCGGTCGCGGCGCTGATGCTGGTCGTGTGGCCCTGGGCGAACCGCAACACGGTCGATCTGCGCGCCCGCTACGAGCAACGCTCCGACCTGTCGCGGGTGGCGCCAGGCCAGTTCCAGTCCTCGGGCGATGGGAAACGGGTGTTCTTCCTCGACAAGCAAACCGGCGACAGCACCACCGGTCACCACATCTTCATCCTCGACCAGCGCGAGGGCCGCGAGTCAGTCACCACGGCACAGGCCGGTCGGATCGACGCGGACGGCGAGAACGGCCGCAGCCTGGTGCTGAGCAACGGCGCCCGCACCGACCTCGATCTGGCAGGCGGCACGCGCACCATCTCCCGTTTCGACCAGTACGCTGTCCGCATCGGCGAAAAAGCCATGGCCCATCTGCAGGAACGCCCACCCAAGGCACTCGACACGCTGGACCTGCTCGACTCGCCCAGCCTGCGGGCGCAGGGCGAACTGGTCTGGCGCGCAGGGATGGTGCTGGCCGCGTTCAACCTGCTGCTGTGGGGCATC
Organism: Pseudomonadota bacterium; assembly: GCA_041192465.1. Taxonomy (GTDB): domain Bacteria; phylum Pseudomonadota; class Gammaproteobacteria; order Burkholderiales; family Burkholderiaceae_C; genus Sphaerotilus. The sequence goes on from JBEEMX010000138.1 coordinate 3,341, forward strand.
GGGCTGGCCTCGGGCGGACCGCGTGGCGGCAACAACTGGGTGCTGCTGGTGGCGCTGCTGGGCTTCGTCGTGTACTTCAACCTGATCAACCTGACCCAGGCCTGGGTCGGCACTGGCAAGCTGGGCGCGGCCAATGCACTGGCTACCCTGCACGGCGGCCTGCTGCTGGGTGCGCTCGGACTGCTGCGCTGGCGCATGCGCTGACCCGGAAACCTCCCATGCGCACCATCCGCCGCCTCCTCTACCGCGAGATCATCGGTGCCACTGCCTTCGTGATGCTCGCGTTTCTGGGTCTGTTCCTGTTCATCGATCTGGTGGGACAGCTAGACGACGTCGGCAAGGGCGGCTACTCGCTCGGGCAAGCGCTGCTGGTCTGTGCGCTGCAGGTGCCCGGCCACGTCTATGAACTCGCGCCGATCGGCGTGCTGATCGGCGCCATCTACGCACTGGCCCGGCTGGCCCAGTCGAGCGAGTTCACCATCCTGCGCACCGGTGGGCTCGGCCCCGGACTGGCGTTGAAGCTGCTGGCACAACTCGGCCTGGCGATGGCGACAGTCACCTTTCTCGTCGGTGACTTCGTGGCACCCTGGTGCGACACGCAGGCGACCGTGCTGGAAGCTGTCCGCAAAGGCCGCCTGGACACCGAGATCGGCGGTGTCTGGCTGCGCGACAGCCGGCAGGAATCCGACGGAGAACACCGCTTCACCCTCAACGTCGGTGTGGCGCGCGACCACGGAGCGGTCGAGAAGGTGCGGATCTTCGAATTCGGACCGAAAGGCGAACTGCGCACGCGCACCACCGCGGCCCGCGCCACCATCGACACCAACGGCGTGTGGCAGCTCGACGACGTGCGCATCTCGCAGTGGGCCGCCGACAGCACGCCCTCGCTCGCCCCGGACCAGCGTCTGGCCCACCTGGCCTGGCGGTCCGGGCTGACGCGGCAAGTGGTGGCTTCGGCGGTCTTGCCGCTGCACACCATGACCACTCTGGCGCTCTACACGTACATGACCCACCTGTCCGACAACGACCAGTCGGCCCAGCGGTACGAAATCAAGTTCTGGAAGAAAGCCCTCTATCCGCTGGCCTGTCTGGTGATGATGGGACTGGCGCTGCCTTTCGCGTATCTGCACGCCCGCTCCGGCGGCATTTCGCTCAAGGTCTTCGGCGGCATCCTGCTGGGCATCAGCTTCGTGCTGCTCAACAACGTCACCGGCCACCTCGGCCTGCTCAACCACTGGACGCCCTGGCTGGCGGCCAGCCTGCCCAGCGCGCTCTACCTGCTGATGTCGCTCGGCGCCTTCAGTTGGCTCGTGCGCTACCGCTGAACAAGGAAACCACCCCATGCACGGCATCCTGCTCTTTGCCCACGGGGCACGCGACCCCGCCTGGGCCACGCCCTTCCACACGATCGCCGCGCACATGCGCCAGGAATCGGGCGGCCGGCCCGTCGCGCTGGCCTTTCTCGAACTGATGACGCCCAACCTCGAAGCGGGTGTGGCCGAACTGGTCGCGCAGGGCTGCACCGCCGTCACGGTCGTGCCGCTGTTCCTCGGCGCAGGCGGGCATGTCCGGCGCGACCTGCCGCTGCTGCTCGACAACGCCCGCGCGCACTTCCCCGGGGTGGAAATCGCCACGACGGCCGCCATCGGCGAACTCGACGCCGTGACGCTGGCCATTGCGCGGGCGGCGCTGTCGCTGCTGCCGCTGCCCCCGGTCCCGTCGGCATGAACCTGCACCAGTTCCGCTTCGTGCAGGAGGCGGCGCGCCGCAACCTCAACCTCACCGAGACCGCCAAGGCGCTGCACACCTCGCAACCCGGCATCTCCAAGGCCATCCTGGAGCTGGAGGAAGAACTCGGCGTGGACATCTTCGCCCGCCACGGCAAGCGCCTGCGCCGCGTCACCGAACCGGGCCGGCAGGTGCTGACCTCGATCGAGATCATCATGCGCGAGGTGGCCAACCTGAAGCGCATCGGCGAGGACTACTCGCGCCAGGAGGCCGGCACGCTGTCCATCGCCGCGACCCACACCCAGGCCCGCTACGTCCTGCCCACGCCCGTCGCCGCGCTGCGCACCCGCTATCCGAAGGTGAACATCAGCCTGCACCAGGGCACGCCCGAGCAGGTCGCGCAGATGATCCTCGACGACTCGGCCGAGATCGGCATGGCCACCGAGCGGCTGACGCAGTACGACGAACTCGTCACCCTGCCATGCTACGAGTGGCGCCACGTTGTCGTCGTCCCCACGGCGCACCCGCTGGCCCGCGTCGAGCGGCTGACGCTGGAGCAGATCGCCGCCGAGCCGCTGATCTGCTACCACCCGTCGTTCACCGGCCGCACCAAGATCGACGCCGCCTTCGAGCAGCGCCAGCTCAAGCCCAGCTTCGTGCTGGAGGCGATCGACTCGGACGTGATCAAGACCTACGTGCGGCTCGGGCTGGGCGTGGGCATCGTGGCCGAGATGGCGGTGGCGGACGATCCGCTGTGCGCCGCGGGGGGCGATCTGGTGGCGCGGCCCGTCGGCCACCTGTTCGGGCCGAACGTGGCGCGCATCGCCTTCAAGCGCGGCGCCTACCTGCGCAACTTCGTCTACACCTTTGCCGAACTGCTGTCGGACCAGCTCACCCGCCCGCTGATCGAGCGCGCCATGCTCGGACTCGCCGCCGACCGCCCGGCCAGCGACGGACTCTGAACTTTCTTCCAACCGGTACCGCCCCATGCGCACGCCCCCCGTCACCAGCCGCCTGCCGCAGGTCGGCACCACCATCTTCACCGTCATGTCGGCGCTGGCCACCCAGTGCGGCGCGGTCAACCTCGGTCAGGGCTTCCCCGACTTCGACGGTGACCCGCGGTTGATGCAGGCGGTCAAGGACGCGCTCGACGCCGGCCACAACCAGTACCCGCCGATGGCCGGCATCCCCGCGCTGCGCGAGGCCGTCGCCGCCAAGGTCGAGGCGCTCTACGGCCACCGCTACGACCCCGGCAGCGAAATTACCGTCACGGCCGGCGCCACCCAGGCCATCCTCACCGCCGTGCTGGCCCTCGTGCATCCGGGCGACGAGGTCATCGTGCTCGACCCGTGTTACGACAGCTATGCACCCAGCATCGTGCTGGCCGGTGCCACGCCCGTGCATGTGCCGCTGACGCCGGGCACCTTCCGCCCCGACTTCGCCGCCCTCGCCACGGCGATCACCCCCAAGACCCGCGCGATTCTCGTCAATACCCCGCACAACCCGACCGGCACCGTCTGGACGGCCGCCGAGCAGCAACGGCTCGCCGAGCTGCTGCGTCCAACCGACATCCTCGTGTTCTCGGACGAGGTCTACGAGCACATGGTCTACGACGGCGCCGCCCACCACAGCGTCGCCAGCCGCCCCGAACTCGCCGCCCGCAGCGTGCTCATCTCCAGCTTCGGCAAGACCTACCACGTCACCGGCTGGAAGATCGGCTTCGTTGCTGCGCCCGCCACGCTGATGGCCGAGTTCCGCAAGGTGCATCAGTTCAACGTCTTCACCGTCAACACGCCCATGCAGCACGCGCTGGCCACCTACATGGCCGATCCGGCGCCTTACGTGGAACTCGGCGTCTTCTACCAGCGCAAGCGCGACCTGTTCCGCGCCGGGCTGGCCGGAACCGGCCTGCGGTTGCTGCCCTGCGAAGGCACGTACTTCCAGAGCGTGGACTACAGCGGCATGGCCCCCGAGATAGCCGGGCTGGGCGAAGCGGCGTTCTGCGAATGGCTGACACGCGAAGTCGGCGTGGCGGCGATCCCACTGTCGGCCTTCTACGCGGACGGGCGCGACCAGCAGATCGCCCGGCTGTGCTTCGCCAAACGCGACGAGACGCTGGAGCGCGCGCTGGAGCGGCTGCGCAACCGATTGGGCTGAAAGAACGTTGAAAAGAACGAACGGTCGTTCTTTTTTCCATGCCAGAATCTTCGGCCATGCCCGCCGCCATGTCCGCCGAACTGCACCTCACCCGCCACGACAGCACGCTGGTGCTGACGCTGAACGACCCTGCGTCGCGCAACGCGCTGTCGCCCGCGGTGAAGCGGCTGTCGGCGGACGCGGCGGTGCTGCCCCTGGCCACCCACCTCGACCACGAACGCGACACCTTCATCACCAATCTCAACCACGACAACGGCGGCGAGGGCCTGACCGCCTGGCGCGAGAAACGCCCGCCCCAGTTCCGCTGACCGGACCCGACCCGACATGACGACGCGCACACCGCCCATGCCCACCCCGACGCCACGCCGGCGCCTCTACCTGATGCGCCACGGCTCGGTCGATTACTTCCTCGACGACGGCACGCCCGTCCCGCCCGACACCGTGCCGCTGAACGCCACCGGCCGCGCGCAGGCCGACGCGGCGGGCGCGCTGTT
>JBEEMX010000139.1:0-7717 GCA_041192465.1 Pseudomonadota bacterium
CAGCAACATCCGCGACCTGCTGCCCACGCTGGAGCAAGTCGCCAAGGCTGGCCGCCCGCTGCTGATCGTGGCTGAAGACGTGGACGGCGAAGCGCTGGCCACGCTGGTGGTCAACACCATCCGTGGCATCCTGAAGGTCGTGGCCGTCAAGGCTCCGGGCTTCGGCGACCGCCGCAAGGCCATGCTGGAAGACATCGCCATCCTGACGGGCGGCAAGGTCATTGCCGAAGAAGTCGGCATGTCGCTGGACAAGGTCACGCTGGCTGATCTGGGCCAGGCCAAGCGCGTCGAAGTGGGCAAGGAAAACACCATCCTCATCGATGGCGCCGGTACCGCCGACATCATCGAAGCGCGTGTCAAGCAGATCCGCATCCAGATCGAAGAAGCGTCGAGCGACTACGACCGCGAGAAGCTGCAAGAGCGCGTGGCCAAGCTGGCCGGTGGTGTTGCCGTCATCAAGGTCGGTGCTGCCACCGAAGTCGAGATGAAGGAAAAGAAGGCCCGTGTCGAAGACGCGCTGCACGCGACCCGTGCTGCCGTCGAAGAAGGCATCGTGGCGGGTGGCGGCGTGGCCCTGCTGCGTGCGCGTCAGGCGGCTGGTGTCATCGCTGGCGACAACGCGGACCAGGACGCCGGCATCAAGCTGGTCCTGAAGGCCATCGAAGCCCCGCTGCGCGAAATCGTGGCCAACGCCGGTGGCGAGCCGAGCGTGGTCGTGAACGCCATCCTGGCTGGTTCGGGCAACTACGGCTTCAACGCCGCCAACGATACCTATGGCGACATGATCGACATGGGCATCCTGGACCCGACGAAGGTCACCCGCACCGCGCTGCAGAACGCCGCGTCGGTCGCGTCGCTGATGCTGACCACCGAATGCATGATCGCCGAAGCACCGAAGGACGATTCGCCTTCGATGGGCGGCGGCGGCATGGGTGGCATGGGCGACATGGGCGGCATGGGCATGTAATGTCCGCTGCCTGAGCCTTGCGGCTCAGTGCCAAGCAGAAAGGGCCGCAGCGATGCGGCCCTTTTTTTGGGTGACGCTTCCTGTCATCGTTTTGGCAAAGTGACATTTTTTGACCGCCAGCGTCTTGCCGACCACCAATTTTTGTCGCACCAGCGTGGCAATAGCCGGTGATTTGGGCGGTTCCTGTGTACATCGGGGCTGGCACGGACCCTGCAAAGTAGCTGCACCTCTACCCACCCACTGCAGGAAGCACCATGAAGCGAGTTCAACAAGGTTTCACGCTGATCGAACTGATGATCGTTGTCGCGATCATCGGCATTCTGGCGGCCGTCGCGCTGCCGGCGTATCAGGACTACACCGTGCGAGCCAAGGTGACTGAAGGCATGTCGCTGGCGGCCTCTGCCAAGACGGCGGTCTCTGAAAACGCAGCCAACGGTGCGGCCTTCTCCTCTGGATGGACTCCCCCGACCGGTACGACCGCTGTGACCGGTGTTGGCATCGACGCCACCACTGGTGAAATCACGATCAGCTACACCACGAAGGTTGCGGCTTCTGGCTCCAACACCCTGGTGCTGGCTCCTCGTGATGGTACGGCTGCACTGACCGCCGGTACGCCGCCGACCAGTGGTTCGATCAACTGGTACTGCAACTCTGTCGCCACCACATCGACGTCGAATGGCACGAAGGGCACCTTGGCAGGCAAGTACGTGCCTGCTGAATGCCGCAAGTAAGCACACCAGGACTGTCGGCATCGACAAGGGGCGCTTCGGCGCCCTTTTTATTGGGCGGAAAGAGGGAGGCTGCCTTGCCTTTGACAGATCGACAGCATCCGCTCTCGCTGGGGTGGCGGAGGGCCGATGGGCTGCTGGTGGTGTGCGCGCTGGCCATCTGGGCCTTGGCGCGACCCTCCCAGGGCATTCGCCATGACGCCATTCTCTACTTGGCCCAAGTGCTGTCACGCCAAGCCCCTGAGGTGTTTGCGAACGACATTTTTTTCACCTACGGGTCGCAGGACAATTTTTCGGGGTACTCCCGGCTGATGGCGCTGGGGCTGGAGGCCGGCTGGATGGCATTCCTGCCGGCCCTGTTGCTGTGGTTGTCCCATGCCGGGATGTTGCTGGGGGTCGGTGCGCTGCTGTGGCAAAGCCCTGGTGGACGCTGGCTGGCCGCCTGTGGGATGGTGTCGGTGGCCGCCTTGCCGCATGTCTATGGCGGGCGTCACCTGATCGCGTTCGGCGAGGAATTTCTGACCGCCCGAACGCTGGCCGAGCCGCTGGTGCTGCTGGCCCTGGTGCTGCGGGTGCGTGCCGTTTCGCTGGGTTGGGTGGCGGCGGCGCTGGTCGGGGCAACGGCGTTCCATCCGTTGATTGCCTTGCCGGGCTGGCTGGTGGTGTGGGTGAGCCTGTGCCTGCAGTCCCGGCGCTGGCTGTGGTGGCTGTTGCTGGTGCCGATGGTGTTGGCTCTCGGTGCGGCAGGCCTGGCGCCGTTTGACCGGCTGCTGCTGCGCTACGACGACGCTTGGTGGACCGCGGTGCAGACCTTCAACGAGATGGTCTTTGTCAGCCGGTGGCACCTGTCGGATGGTCTGACCGTGCTGTTCAGCCTCTCGGTGGTGGCCTGGGGTGGCTGGCGTTTGCCAGGAGCTCTGGCGCCGGTGCTGAAAAGTGCCGTGCTGGTCGCACTGGCGACGCTGGTGATCAGCGTCTTGCTCGGTGACCTCGGACGCAACGTGCTGGTGCTGGGGTTGCAGTCGTGGCGGTCGCTCTGGGTGCTGCACTTGCTGGCCTTGGCCACGTTGCCACGCTTGCTGCTGCTCGGCTGGCAGCAAGGCGATCGGGGTCGGTTCCTGGCGCTGTCCCTGCTGCTGCTGGCCACGGGGCTGGGCTGGGAGACGGCCTGGGCATTTGTCCTGTGGCTGGTGCTGGCTGGCTGGCTGTTCCGGGCGCAACCGGCGATCAGTGCCGGGATGTGGCGTGTGCTGAAGGCCACGACGGTGGGTGCCTTGCTGGTGGTGGGTGCGCGCACCGGGTGGCTCGGCTGGTCACAGGCGCAGCAAGGTGGCAAGTATGAACACCTGCAGCCCCTTGATTTCGCGATGCAGATCCCCGTTCTGGCCCTGGGGGTCGGTTTTTTGTTGATCTGGATGCTGTCCTGCCCACAAAAAAAATGGCGTCTGGCAGGGGGCGGGCTGGTGCTGATCGCCCTGGCATTGGGCGTGCGCGGATGGGACCAACGCCACGCATGGCAGCGGTATCTCGACGAGGCGGTGTACCAGACCCACCCTTTTCAGCCGTTCATTCCCCCGCAAAGTCAGGTGTACTGGGACCATGAGGTTCAGGGGGCTTGGTTCTTGCTACGGAGAGCGAGCTACTTTTCTGTGAACCAGGGGGGCGGGGTGCTCTTCAATCGGCAGACTGCCTTGGAGTTCAGCCGCCGCGCGGATCACTTTGCCGTGTTCGAAGCACAACGAACGACTTGCCAGATGCTCAACGAACTCAACGGTGGAAAACCGCAGGCGCTCGATGACTGTTACCCCACGGCGGAAATCGTGGAGGAGCTGTGCCAGGAGGAGCCTGCGCTGGACTACCTCGTGTTCGGGCGCGACCTGGGCCGCGGTGTCGTGGCGGATTGGGCGCCACCGGTCACGGCGGGCACGCCCAGCGCCCATTACTGGCTGCACACCTGCGCAGCTTTCAGAAAGTCGAATTGAACCCGCACCCCGAATTCAGCCGGTACGCCGCTGTGGGCGGGCTGTGCTGGGTCGTCGATACCGCCGTCTACGGGGTGCTGCTGCAGTGGGGCACGCATTACCTCGGGGCGGCCTTGGCGGGGTTCCTGGCCGGTGTGTGCCTAGCTCATGCATTGAGCCTGCGCTGGGTGTTCACGGGGCATGCCGGGCGCCTGCGCCGGCACCAAGGCGCGGCATTTCTGGTATTCCTGCTCACCGGTTTGGTGGGCCTTGTGCTCACGGCGGGCTTGTTGTGGGGGCTGATCGAGGGCCTGCACGTCGCCCCGTTGCCCGCCAAAGTGCTGGCGGCGGTCGTGGTGCTCGGCGCCAATTACGTCATGCGCAAAAAGCTGCTGTTCTCTGCTGACGTGCCGAGACACGCCATTCAAATGGAAATGGGGAAGCCATGAACAAGGAAGTTGTCATCGTGGGGGCTGGCCCGGCCGGGCTGACCGCCGGAATCGAATTGCTGCGTGCCGGTTGGCGCGATGTCGTGATCCTGGAAGCGTCGTCCGACCTGGGGGGCATTTCGAAGACGGTCGCCCACAACGGCAACCGCATCGACATCGGCGGCCACCGCTTCTTCTCCAAATCCGACTGGGTCATGGACTGGTGGCGCCAGTTGATGCCCGTGGCCGCGCCCGCCGATGTCCGCGAAGGCAATTCCTATCGCCTGTCCTACCAGGGACAGAGCCGGCTCATCGGCGCGAATGGGTTCCAGGGCCGTGAATCCGATGCCGAGGTGATGCTGCTGCGCAACCGGATGTCGAGAATCTATTTTGCGGGCAAGTTCCTGGATTACCCGCTCAAGCCGAACCTCGACATGGTGAAGCAACTCGGCGTGGCCCGTTGCACCGGTTTTGCGGCCAGCTACGCCGCCGCCAAGGCATTTCCCCGGGCACCCGAGGCATCGCTGGAGGATTTTCTCATCAACCGCTTCGGGCGCCGGCTCTACCACCAGTTCTTCAAGGAATACACCGAGAAGGTCTGGGGCGTGCCCTGCACGGAAATCACCTCCGAATGGGGCGCCCAGCGCATCAAGAGCATCTCGGTCGGCAAACTGATCGGTTCGGTTGCCCGCAAAATCATCGGCGGGGGCGGGGCTGAACCTACGTCGCTGATCGAGAATTTCCTGTATCCAAAATGCGGCCCCGGACAGATGTGGGAAACCGCGGGCCGGAAATTCGAATCCATGGGCGGGCGGATCATCCGTGACGCGGCGGTGATCGAACTGGTTCGCCAGGACAACAAGGTGACCGCCGTCGGCACCCGTGGAACGGATGGCGTCAAGCGGACCTGGGGGGCCAGCCATGTGATTTCGACCATGCCGATCAAGGAGCTGGTCGAGGCGATGAACCCGGGGGTGCCGGACGAGGTGGCGCAGGTGGCCAGCGGTCTGCAATACCGGGACTTCATCACGGTCGGGCTGCTCTACCGGAAGATGTGCCGCACGACCGCCTCGGTCCATCCACGGGTGCATTACCCGGGGGATAACTGGATTTATATTCAAGAGCCTGGGGTCAAGGTGGGTCGCCTGCAGATTTTCAACAACTGGAGTCCGTACATGGTGGCGGACCCGGAAACAGCCTGGGTGGGGCTGGAATTTTTCGCCAAGGATGGTGACGAGATCTGGTCGATGAGCGACAGTGACCTCAAGCAGTTGGCGGTCCATGAAATGGAAAAACTGGGCCTCGCCCTGGAGCGCGACGCCCTTGACGCGGTGGTCGTGCGGGTGCCAAAAGCATATCCCGGTTATTTCGGTGCGGCCTATTCGAGATTCGATGTGGTGCGCACCTACCTGGATGCACTCCCCAACCTGTTTCTGGTCGGGCGCAATGGCATGCACCGCTACAACAACCAGGACCATTCGATGCTGTCGGCGAAGTGCGCGGTGGAGCATATTTTGCATTCGAAGACCGACAAGCGCGAGATATGGGACATCAACGTGGACGACAGCTACCACGAAGAGGTCGTGGACAAGAAGGGCGCTCCGGCCATGCAAGGCTCCCGACAGCGTTACGCCTGAACTGCCATCCGGTGGCCTCGTTATGATCCGCCCCTGATGACCACCGCCGATCGCCCCTCCGTGTCCTTTCTGCCCCTGGCCCTGCTGGCCGTGGCCTTGCCCTTCCTGATCGCAGGCAGCGCGCCCCCCACCTCGACCTATTTCAACCAGGTGGTGGCCTTCGGCGGCTGCGGCGTCTGGCTGCTGGTCTGGTCGCTGACGGCACGGCCGAGCCTCGCGGCACAACCGGCTTCCACCGCGACAAAGTTGCTGCTGGTCGCCGGGGCGCTGCTGGTCGCGGCCACGCTCACCTCCAGCGCTCCCTGGGGCCAGCGCTTTGCGCCGCTTGCCTGTCTGGTGCTGGCGGGTGCGCTGATGCATGCCACCGCCGCCGCTACCCGCGCAGGCCGCCTCGACGACTGGGTCACGCCGCTGATGACCGCGCTGCTGGTGGCCGGGTTGCTGAGTCTCGTGGTCGGACTGGTGCAGGTGTTCCGCCCCGAACTCGCCGACGGCCGTCTCGTGTCCTATCCCACCATCGCCGGCCGCGCCATCGGCAACATGCGCCAGCCGAACCAGCTCTCCACGCTGCTGCTGTGGTCGGCGGCGGCTGCCGTGTGGCTGGGTGTGCGCGAGCGCCAGCCACTGGCGGTGATGGCGGCGGTGCTGAGCGCGCTGGTGTTCGGCGTGGCGCTGACCGCTTCGCGCACCGGGTCGGTTGGTGTCGTGCTGCTGGCGCTGTGGGGACTGGTCGATCGGCGTTTGCCCAAGCCGGTGCGCGGGCTGCTGCTGGCGATGCTGCCGCTCTACGCCGTGAGCTGGTGGGGGCTGGAGCAATGGCTCTCCGCGCACGGCGTGATGTTCTACGGCGAGGACCAGCTCAAGAAGACCCTGCACGGCGACCCGAGCAGCTCGCGCGGCAAGATCTGGGCGAACACCTGGGACATGATTCGCGCCCATCCGTGGACCGGCGTGGGCATCGGCGCCTACAACTTCATCTGGTCGATGACGCCGTTTCCGGGCCGCCCGGTAGCGTTCTACGACCACTCGCACAACGTCGTGCTGCAGCTCGCGGTGGAGTCGGGTGTGCCGATGGCATTGGTGATCCTCGGCTGCACGCTGGCGGCGCTCTGGATGGCCCGCCCGGCGCTGACGGTGGCCGACGACGACACCGCCCGCGGTGCCCGCACGGCGCTGTTCATGCTGGTGATGGTGGGCGTCCACAGCCTGCTCGAATACCCGCTGTGGTACGTCTACTTCCTCTTGCCGGCGGCAATGCTGGCGGGCTGGCTCACTGGCCTGGCGCCCGCCTGTCCTCCACCGGCCGACACCGCCTCGGCGTTGCCCGTGTCCCGGCTCGCTGGGGCATGGCGGTCCGTCTGGTGCGCGACCGGGGCGCTGGCGCTGGCCGGGTCGCTCTGGTCCACGGTGGAATACGGCAGCGTGGCGGTCATCTTCGAGCCGGAGCTGTCCTGGGGCGAGCCGGCCCCGCTGGCAGAGCGCATCGCCCAAGGGCAGCGCAGCGTGCTGTGGGGCCACCACGCCGACTATGCATCGGTGACCATGGCGCCGAAGCCCGAGGAGGTGTTCGCCCAGTTCGAGCGCCCGCTCTACCACTTGGCTGACACGCGGCTGCTGATCGCCTATGCGCGGGCGCTGCTGGCACGCGGTGAAATCGCCAAGGCGAGCCATGTGGCGGCCCGGCTGCGCGAGTTCCACAACCCAGCATCGGCGGACTTCTTCGCCCTCTGCGATGCACCCGGCGCTGCACCGGGTGCCACGCCGTTCCAGTGCCTGCCCGATCCTGCGCTGCCCGCCGAAGCGTTGCGCCCGAAGCCCTGATCCGGCTGGATCAGTCGGCGGTCCAGTCACCCGACTTGCCGCCGCGCTTCTCCAGCAGGCGCACGTCGGTCATGGTCATGCCGCGGTCGGCGGCCTTGCACATGTCGTAAATAGTCAGCAGGCCGACCTGCACAGCCGTCAGTGCTTCCATCTCCACGCCGGTGCGGCCCAGCGT
>JBEEMX010000140.1:0-7699 GCA_041192465.1 Pseudomonadota bacterium
TACGACCTGATCGTCGAGCGCGGCGAGTTCGACAAGGCCAGCGAGATCGGCCGCTTCCCCCGGCTGTTCCAGAACGTCGAGTCGGTGCCGGCGGGCCTGACGTGGCCGACGATCACCTTCACGGGGAAGATGACGATCTGGCTGGGTTCGGTGGAAGTGCAGATCCTGCAACTCGGCCGTGGCCACACCAAGGGCGACACGGTGGCGTGGCTGCCGAAGGAAAAGATCCTGTTCTCGGGCGACCTGGTCGAGTTCGACGCCACGCCGTATGCGGGCGACGCCTACTTCCAGGACTGGCCGCAGACGCTGGACAACCTCGCCGCGCTGAACCCCGAGAAGCTGGTGCCCGGCCGTGGTGCCGCGCTGCAGACGCCGGAGCAGGTGCAGGCGGGTCTGGCCGGCACGCGGGCGTTCGTGAGCGAGCTGTACGCGAGTGTCAAGGCCGGTGCCGCCGAGGGCCGTGATCTGCGCAAGGTGTACGAGGAAACCTTCGCCACGCTGAAGCCGAAGTTCGGACACTGGGTGATCTTCAACCACTGCATGCCCTTCGACGTGACCCGCGCCTACGACGAAGCCAACGGCCACCGCGACCCGCGCATCTGGACCGCCGAGCGCGATGTCGCCATGTGGCAGGCCCTCGAAGGCTGACCACCACCGCCCCGCTATCCCGTTGCGCAGGAGAAACCCCATGAGCATCACCCACGGCGTGCACCACGTCGCCTACCGCTGCAAGGACGCCAAGCAGACCGTCGAGTGGTACCGCGACCACCTCGGCATGGACTTCGTGCTGGCCATCGCCGAGAACGAGGTGCCGTCCACCAAGGCGCCGGACCCGTACATGCACGTCTTCCTCGACGCGGGCAACGGCAACGTGCTGGCCTTCTTCGAGCTGCCGAACTCGCCCGCGATGGGCCGCGACGAGAACACGCCGGGCTGGGTGCAGCACATCGCGTTCAAGGTCGCGTCGATGGAGATCCTCGAAGCGGCGAAGGCAAAGCTGGTCGCGGCCGGGATCGACGTGCTCGGGCCGGTCAACCACACGATCTTCAAGTCGATCTACTTCTTCGACCCGAATGGCCACCGCCTCGAACTGGCCGCCGACATCGGCACGCCGGAGATGATGCGCAAGCTCGACGCGTGCAAGTGGGACATGCTCGAAGAGTGGTCGCAGACGAGGCGGGCGCCACGCCACGCCGCCTGGATGCACGAAGGCTGACCGGGCAGGAACACGGCGATGCTCAGCACCTACACCTATCCCCGCTACGCCTGGCGCCGCCCGGCCGAGTTGGACACGCCGGACACGGTGACGCGGCATCCAGTGGTCGTCGTCGGCGCCGGCCCGGTCGGACTGAGCGCGGCGATCGACCTCGCACAGCAGGGCCTGCCGGTCGTGCTGCTGGACGATGACAACACCGTCAGCGTCGGCTCGCGCGGCCTGTGCTACGCCAAGCGCACGCTGGAGATCCTCGACCGGCTCGGCTGCGGGCAGGCCGTCGTGGACAAGGGCGTGACGTGGAACGTGGGGCGCACCTTCCACCGCGACGCCGAGGTGTTCAGCTTCAACCTGCTGCCCGAGCCGGACCACCACCGCCCCGGCATGGTCAACCTGCAGCAGTACTACCTGGAGCAGTACCTCGTCGATCGCGCCGCCGCGCTGCCGAACCTCGACCTGCGCTGGCTGAGCAAGGTCGCGCGGGTGACGCCGCTCACCGGGGACGATGACGGCGCGCTGATCGACGTGGAAACGGCCGAGGGCGCCTACCGGCTGCATGCTGACTGGCTCGTCGTCGCCGATGGGGCACGCAGTCCGATCCGCCGCCAGCTCGGCCTCGACATCGAGGGCAAGGTGTTCCAGGACCGCTTCCTGATCGCAGACGTGGTGATGAAGGCGGATTTCCCGGCCGAACGCTGGTTCTGGTTCGATCCGCCATTCCACCCCAACCAGAGCGTGCTGCTGCACCGCGAGGCGGACAACGTCTGGCGCATCGACTTCCAGCTCGGCTGGGACGCCGATCCCGAGCACGAGAAGCAGCCCGAGCAGGTCATCCCGCGCATCCGCGCCATGCTGGGGCCGGAGCGCGAGTTCACGCTGGAGTGGGTCAGCGTCTACACCTTCCAGTGCCGGCGCATGGCGGATTTCCGGCATGGGCGGCTGCTGTTCGTCGGCGATGCGGCGCACCAGGTGTCACCGTTCGGGGCGCGGGGCGCGAACTCCGGCATTCAGGACGCGGACAACCTCGCGTGGAAGCTGAAGCTGGTGATCGACGGCCAGGCGCCCGAGGCGCTGCTGCACACCTACAACACCGAGCGCGGCGAGGCAGCGGATGAAAACCTGCTCAACTCGACCCGCTCGACCGACTTCATGACGCCCAAGAGCCAGGCGTCACGCGACATCCGCAACGCGGTGCTGACGCTGGCGAACGACCATGCCTTCGCACGGGCGTTGGTCAACTCGGGCCGGCTGTCGGTGCCGACGCACCACCGCGAGTCGCCGCTGTCCACGCCGGACGCTGTGGGCGACACCTTCAGCGGCCGGATGACGCCGGGGGCACCGATGGACGATGCGCCCGTGACAGTGGAGGGCCGTGACGGCTGGTTGCTGGCGCACACGGGCAACGGCTTCGTGTTGCTGCTGTTCGGGCTGTTCGGCCAGCCTGACGCCGCCGTGTTCGATGCGCTGGCCGGCGATTCAATCCCGGTGCGGACACTTCACCTGCCCGCCGAAGGCATCGCAGCACGGCGCTGCGACGCCCATCCCGGCACGGCCTTGCTGATCCGCCCCGACCAGGTCATCGCTGCCCGCTGGCGCTCGCCCGCTCCCGCCGCCGTGCGCGCCGCTGTGGCCCGCGCGACCTGCAACGCCTGAGCCTACCGCCATGAACCGACTCCAGACCCAGCCGAACTTCAGCGCCGGCTCGCCCACCCCGCTGCGCGCCTACACGCCCGGCGACGATTTCTACGACCTGCTGATCGACACCCACCGCGGCCTCGACGACGACACGAGCCGCCTTGTCAACGCCCGGCTGATCCTGCTGCTGGCCAACCACATCGGCGACATGGCCGTGCTGCGCGAGGCGATGGCCGCTGCACGCCACGGCATCACCCCGGACACCACCACCCCATGAACCCGAACGCTCACCTCGACGCCACCCACGACCCCGCCCTGCGCAGTTGGGTCGCCTCCGCCAACGATGGCGCGACCGATTTCCCGATCCAGAACCTGCCTTATGCCTGCGCCCGACGCGCCGGGACGGACGAACCGTGGCGGATCATGGTGGCGATCGGCGATCAGGCGCTGGACCTTGCCGCCGCTGTCCTCGCCGCCGAGCACACCGACGCGCAAACCGCTGCGCTCGCGCCGCTGGTGCAGGGTGATCTGAATGCGTTCATGACCCGCGGGCCGGCGGACTGGCAGCTTGTGCGCGAGTCGCTGTCGCGGGCGCTGACCATGGGCAGCCCGGCAGAGAGGGCGCTGGCGCCCTGCCTGATCGCACAGTCGGCGCTCGAATTCGCGCTGCCCTGCACGATCGGCGACTACACCGACTTCTACACCGGCATCCACCACGCCACCACCGTGGGCAAGCTGTTCCGCCCTGACAACCCGCTGCTGCCGAACTACCAGTGGGTGCCGATCGGCTACCACGGCCGGGCGTCGTCGATCGGCGTCAGCGGCCAGACCGTGCGCCGCCCGATGGGCCAGACCAAGGCGCCCGACAGCGACACACCGCAGTTCGGCCCGTGCAAGCGGCTGGACTTCGAGCTGGAACTCGGCCTGATCGTCGGCACCGGCAACGCACTGGGCGAGCGCATCGACATGGCGCAGGCCGAGGCGGCGCTGTTCGGCATGGTGCTGCTCAACGACTGGTCGGCGCGGGATGTGCAGGCGTGGGAATACCAGCCGCTTGGGCCGTTTCTGTCCAAGAACTTCGCGACGACGATCTCGCCGTGGACCGTGACGATGGCGGCATTGGCGCCGTTCCGGCTGCCTTTCACGCGACCTGCCGGCGATCCGCAGCCGCTGCCCTACCTCGACAGCGTCGCCAACCGGGCGGCCGGCGCAATCGACGTGCAGTTGTCGGTGTGGATCGAGACCGCGCAGATGTCGGCATCCAAGGCCAGCGCAGTGCGGTTGAGCGGCAGCAATTTCAGCGAAGCCGCCTACTGGACCGCCGCGCAACTGGTGGCGCACCACACCGCTGGCGGCTGCAACCTGCAAGCGGGTGACCTGCTGGGCACCGGCACGCTCTCAGGCCCGGCACCGGATCAGGCGGGTTCATTGCTGGAGCTGTCGATGGGCGGAAAGACGCCGATCACGCTGCCCAATGGCGAGCAGCGCACTTTCCTGGCAGACGGGGACAGCCTGATCCTGAAGGGGCGCTGCAGCGCGGTAGGGGCGGTGGCGCTGGGGTTTGGCGAGTGCCGCGGGACCGTGTTGCCGGCGCTGGCAGGCTGAGCACCTCGGCATGGCAGTGCGCTTCATCGCATGGTGGTGCGCACTTTACTGGGTCCGATTGACCTGCCAAGACCCTGCAAGTTCTTGCCGCATCACGCTGGAGTTGCTGATCGTTGACCAGGAGATTGTGCTGGTCAACGTGGGCGACACGACACGGTGTATTGACGGCGGATCGCCGACTGACACGTCAGCGTCCGTGGCGCCAGTCGCCGCGGTTGTCACGCCATTGACCACGGCTGCCGTCGTCCCAGCGATCGTCATCCTGCCAGTGGTGGCGGTGGTGGCGGGGCCATGGCCGCTGCTGCTGCTCGACATAGACAACACGGGGCGCCTGTTGCACATACACCGGCTCGGGTGCGTAAACACGCTGCGGCGGCGCCGGATAGAACACCACGGGCGGCGCCGGCAACTGGATGCCGATGGACCATTGCACGCCACCGGCCTGGGCTGCACCGGCGCACAGGCCGGTGGCGACCAGCAGTGTGGAGACCACCAGGCGGCGCGGTGCGGACGTCAAGAACGAGAACATGACCGATTCCTTCTGAAGGCGGGAGTGCTCTAGCAACGTGCCAGCCCGCCATCCAGGGGACAAGCGCGGCCTGTCCCAAGGTCGTGTGTTCAGCCGCGCTTCAGGTCCGCCGCAACCGCATCTGCCCCGGCAGCGGCACCGAGCGGCGCAGCACCCCCTCGGCCAGCCACACCGCCGAGTCCCAGGCCCGCTGCGCCACGAAGGGCAGCGGGAGCTGCTGGTAGTCGTCGTTGAAGACCTCGAAGCTGTAGTCGCCCCGGTAGCCCAGCGCATCCAGCTTCAGCACCAGTGCCGTGAGCGCCTCGGAATGCACCCCCTCGCCAGGGAAGACGCGGAAGTGCCGCGCCGTTTCCATGCGCTCCTGCGGGGTGCGGACCTCGTTCCACATGAAGTCGGCGAGCTGGACCAGGTAGATCTTGGCCGGATCGATGTCGTCCAGCGCGTCGAGCGGGGTCTGCGTGGCGACGATGTGGTACGAGTCGATGCCGATGCCCAGGTTCGGGCAATCGGCGCGCTGCACAGCGTCCCAGGACTGGTGGTACTCGTTGATGTGGCGACCCCAGGACAAGCCCTCGTAGGCCACGCGCAGGTCGTAGGGAATCGCCAGCATCGCGAGCTTGCGCAGGTCGCGGGCAACGGCGTCCACGTCTCCAGTGGCGTGCTGCGAGGTCGACGAACAGGCCAGCAGCACCTTGGCGCCAAGCGCGTGCGCCATCAGGATCATCTGCTTGGCGATCTCGACCTTGTAGCTGTGCAGGTGGCCAGACAAGCCTTCGAAATCCCGCAGCACCTGGAAGCCGGTGACACGCAAGCCGCTGTCGCGCACCGCCTGCACCGCCACGTCCACCCCGTCCGGGTGGCCGACGATGTCGCGGGCGGCGAGCATGATCTGGGTAAAACCGGCCGCTCGCACGGCCTTGAGCTTGGCTTCGAGCGGGCCGGCGAGCGTGATGGTGTCCATGCCGAAATCGGCGACGTTCTGGATGATCTGCGCGTTCATGATCAACCGTCTCAGCGCGTGGACCGGACCAGCTCGAACACCAGCCCGCCCAGCAACGGCCGGGTCAGCGCGCCACGCTCGTCGGTGCGCACGCCGTGGGCCGATTCGACAAACTCCACGCCGCGCTCACGCAGCACGGCGGCCGTCGCAAGCACCTCGTCGCAGCCGAAGGCGATGCGCTGCAGCAGTTCGTCGTGTTCGAAGGTGGCTGCGTCCGGTTCCGGCTCGATGAGCTGCCAGTGGAACTGGCCGCAGGGGCTGGCCAGGATGCGGCCGCTGGTGAGCACACCAAAGCTCTGTTCGCGCGGCAGTTCGGCGAATCCGAACAGCTCGCCGTAGAAGGCGGTCCAGTCGTCGGCGCGGTCCAGGCCGATGTACTGCACCACACCGAACAGGTGCATGCCCTGCTGGGCGGGCGGGCGCTGGTCCACACCGGGGATCGGCACGAAGTCCACGTCGTAGATCGAGAACTCGCGGTGGCGATCGACGAAATAGATGCGGCTGGAACCGACGCCGTGGATGGCCGGGATGTTCAGCTCCATCACCTCCACCTGCGTCGGCACGGCCCAGGCACCGAGTTCGAGCACCCGCCGGTAGGCCGACGCCGCGTCACGCACCCGGAACGCCACGGCGGCGATCACCGGCGTCTCGCTCGGTGCGGCTTGCCCGCTCAGCCCGCCCTGGTGGGCGTTGACGATGATGTGCATGTCGCCCTGGCGATAGAGCATCACCTCGCGCGAGCGGTGGCGCGCCACGGGCACGAAGCCCAGGCGTTCCAGCACCTGCCCCAGCGCCTGCGGGCGGCTGGTGGCGTACTCGACGAACTCGATGCCCAGCAAGCCTAGCGGATTGGGGAGTTCGCCGATGGCTTCGCGGTCAGCAACAGAGGCCAAGGTCATGGTGGATCCTAAAAGTTGGGGGCTCAATAGCTCAGACGCGCGACCGAACGCAGCACGTCCGCGGTCGTCGTCGGCAAGCCGAAGTATTCGAGGTAGGCAGGAATCTGCTCGAACAGCATGTCCGAGCCAATCTGCACCCGGCAGCCGCGCGCCGCAGCCGCCGTCAGGAAAGCCGTCATCTCGGTTTTCATCACCACTTCGCCAACAAAGGTGTCGGGCGACAGGCGGTCGATGTCGAGGGGCAGCGGGTCGCCTTCGTTCATGCCCATCGGCGTGGCATTGACGACCAGATCGTGGCCGAAGGGGTCATTCGAGCCGGTGGCCACGTCGAGCGCCGGGTAATGCTGGCGAAGCCGAGCGCCCAGCGCGTCGGCCGACTCGGTGTGGCGGTCGAACAGCGTGATCGCGCCGATGCCAGCGGCGGCAAGCGAAGCGGCAATGGCACAGCCCACGCCACCGCTGCCGACCACCAGCACGCGCTTGCCCGCCAGCGCAAAGCCCTTGCGCAGGACACCACGCACAAAGCCCTCGCCGTCGAACATGTCCCCTTCAAGGCGACCGTCAGGGCCCAGGCGCACGGCATTGCAGGCACCGGCAATGCTGGCCGTGGGCGACAGGACATCCACCAACCCGGTGGTCGTGACCTTGTGGGGCATGGTGATCAGCGCACCACGGATGTTCGTCAAGGTGAACACCGAGCGCAGGAAGGTGGGGTAATCCGCAGTCTGGCAGCCCATCGGCACCACGACGGCGTCGATGCCCGCCTGCTCGAAGTACGGGTTGTAGATCATCGGCGCCTTGAACGCGAAGGTCGGGAA
>JBEEMX010000141.1:0-7697 GCA_041192465.1 Pseudomonadota bacterium
ACGCGGCGGTGGCGCGCTACCCGTCGCCGGGCGTCGCGGTGATCGAGTACATGGCCGCCGTGGAACCGGCCGCCATCGCGCAGCAGTTGCTCGACCTGGGCGGCGAGGTCGATGCGCTGGCGGTCGTCGCGATCGACCACCCGCACGTCACCGCCGCGATCGAGACGCTGCACGCCGCCGGCAAGCCGGTGTTCTCGCTGCTGTCGGACCTGAGTGCGCCGACGCGGGCGGGTTACGTCGGCGTCGATCCGAGGAAAAGCGGGCGCACGGCAGCGTGGGCGATCAGCCGGCTGGCCAAGGCGCCGGGGCCGGTGGCGGTGTTCGTCGGCAGCCACCGCTACTTGGGGCACGAGGCGTGCGAGATGAGCTTTCGCGCCTACCTGCGGGAGCAC
The DNA here is from genome assembly GCA_041192465.1 of Pseudomonadota bacterium. Classification (GTDB taxonomy): domain Bacteria; phylum Pseudomonadota; class Gammaproteobacteria; order Burkholderiales; family Burkholderiaceae_C; genus Sphaerotilus. Next base: position 393 of record JBEEMX010000141.1, read on the forward strand.
GCGCCCGCGTTCCGCGTGCTCGACCCGATCGTCAACCTGGAGGACGCGCAGATCGGGCACGAGGCGACGCTGGAGCTGCTGCGGCGCCACCCGGACCTCGCGGGCATCTACGAGGCGGCCGGGGGTGGTGCCAGCGGGATGATCCGCGCCCTGCGGCTGGAGCGTCCGCCCGGCCACCCGCTCGGCCACGTCGTCACCGTCTGCAACGAACTGCACGCCGAGCATCGGAACGCCCTGATCGATGGCATCGTCGATCTGGTCCTGGTCACGCCGATCGAGCGCATCGCGCAAACGGTGGTGGCCGCGATGCACGACGCGCTCGACCGGCCGGATCGGCCGCCGCTGGCGATGCAGCGGACGCTGCCGGTGGAGGTCTGCACGCCGGAGAATGTTTGACCTATGGAACAGCTAAAAATCGACAGCACCATGGACACCCGCCAGGAAGCGGTGCCCCCCGAGTACGACCTGGATACGCTGATCAACGGTGTCACGCCCGATCCGGCACAGAACGCAGAACGAAAAAAGGCGCGCAACCCAGGCTGCGCGCCACACGCCGCCCGGCCTCTCGGCCAGCGGCGAACCACCACACCACGGGAGATTCAGGCGCCGCGGCGCTTGCGCTGGCGGTACTGATCGACCACCACCGCCGCGACGATGATCGCGCCCTTGACCATCTCCTGGTAGTAGGCATCGATGCGGATGAAGGTGAAGCCCGAGGTCATCACGCCCAGGATCAACACGCCGATCACCGTGCCCGTGACCCGGCCGATGCCGCCCGACAGCGAGGTGCCGCCGATGACGACCGCGGCAATCGCGTCCAGCTCGTACATCACGCCCATGCCAGACTGGCCCGAGATGGCCCGCGCCGCCGTCACCGAGCCGGCAATGCCGCTGAGCAGACCCGCGATCGTGTAGATATAGATCAGGTGGCGGTTGACGTTGATGCCCGAGACGATCGCGGCCTGCCGGTTGGCACCGATCGCATAGGTGAACTTGCCGAAGCGGGTGTAGCGCAGCACCACATGGAAGATCGCTGCCACCACCAGGAAGATGAACACCGGGACCGCGCCGGAGCCGATCCAGGCGAAGTTGTCGGTAAGCATCGACACCGGCATCCCGCCCGTGAACCACTTGGCGAAGCCGCGCGCAGCCACCATCGTGCCGAGCGTGGCGATGAACGGCGGGATCGCGGTGAAGGCGATCAGCGAGCCGTTGAGCAGCCCGATCACCAGCCCGGTCGTGACCCCCGCCAGCAGCGGCCAGACCATCGGCAGGTCGGTCAGGTGCGGGAAGATGGCCCGCGGGAAGTCCGACACCTGCGCCAGACTCGCGGAAACCACCGCCGCCGCCGCCACCACCGAACCCGAGGACAGGTCGATGCCGCTGGTGATGATGACCAGATTCACGCCGATGGCGATGATGCCGATCACCGCCATCTGCAGGATGATGATCTGCAGCCGCTCCGGGTTCATCAGGAAGCTCTGGCCGTTGACCCACCAGCCCAGCGCCTCGAAGAACAGCGAGATGCCGACCAGCACCAGGAAGATGCCGAGTTCGGGCGGCCATTTGCGCTTGGCTGGCTTGAAAGTCATGGACTGCGCGCCCACAGTCGCGTTGCTTGACATGGTGTCTCCGTATCGAAATCGAATGGGTCGAAGGGGAATGGATCAGCGCGAAGCCAGGTCCATGATCGTGACCTGATCAGCCTGGGCACGGTCCACGATGCCGGTCATGCGGCCCTCGTGCATCACCATCACCCGGTCGCTCATGCCCAGCACCTCGGGCATCTCCGACGAAATCATCAGCACGGCCACACCCTGCCCCGCCAACTGGCTGACCAGGCGGTGGATCTCGGCCTTGGCGCCCACGTCGATGCCGCGGGTCGGCTCGTCGAGGATCAGGATCTTCGGTTTCGTCAGCAGCCAGCGGCCGATCAGCACCTTCTGCTGGTTGCCGCCGGACAGGTTCTGGATGACCTCGTTCAGGCCGGGCGTCTTCACGCGCAGCGACTGGCTCATGGCCTCGCAGTCGCGCTGCAGCACGCCCTGCTGGACAAAGCCGTACTTGACGTAACGCTGGCTCAGCACCGCCGACTCCAGATTCGACAGGACGTCGAGGATCAGGAAACAGCCCGAGTCCTTGCGGTCTTCGGTCAGGAAAGCCATGCCGTGGCGCATCGCCGCGGACGGCGAGCCGATGACCACCGCCTGCCCGCCGATGCGGATCTCGCCCGTCGTCGCCGGCACCACGCCGAACAGCGCCTCCGCCACGTTCGAGCGCCCCGAGCCGACCAGCCCGGCCAGCCCCAGGATCTCCCCGGCGCGCAGCTCGAAGCTCACGCCGCTGAAGATGCCGTTCACGCCGAGGTTCTTCACCGACAGCACCACGTCGCCGATCGGCACGGTCTCCTTCGGGAACATCTGCGTCACCTCGCGCCCGACCATCATCTTGATGATGTCGTCGCGGGTGACCTCGGTGGACAGCTTGGTGTCGATGTACTTGCCGTCCCGGAACACCGACACCTCGTCGGCGATCTCGAACAGCTCGTTCATCTTGTGCGTGATGTAGACGATGCCTTTGCCCTGCGCGCGGAGCTGCCGGATGATGCGGAACAGGTGTCCCACCTCGGTCTCGGTCAGCGCGGACGTGGGTTCGTCCATGATCAGCACATCGGAGTTGAACGACACCGCCTTGGCGATCTCGACCATCTGCCGGCTGGCGATCGACAGGCTGCGCACCTCGGCCTCGGGGTCGATGTCGATGGCGAGGCGGTCGAACAGGGCCTGCGTCTGCTGGCGCAGGGCGGTGTGATCGACGAAGCCGAAGCGGTTGAGCGGCTCGCGGCGGATCCAGATGTTCTCCGCCACGGTCATGAAGGGCATCAGGTTGAGTTCCTGATGGATCATCGCGATGCCCTGGTTCAGCGCGTCGAGCGGGCCGTGGAGCACCAGCGGCCGGCCCTTCACCCGGATCTCGCCCTGGTCGGGCGTGTAGATGCCGGCAATGATCTTCATCAGCGTGGACTTGCCGGCGCCGTTCTCGCCCATCAGCGCGTGGACAGTGCCCGCGCGCAGACGGAATCGAACATTGTCCAGCGCGACCACGCCGGGGAAGGCCTTTCGGATGCCCTCGATTTCAAGCAATACAGTCTCAGACATCCTCGGGCACCCTCAGGCTCTCAGTCGATCCAGTTCAGTTCTTGCCCATGTACTTGCTGAGGTTCGACGGCGTCACCAGCTCGAACGGCACGTTGACAAAACGCTCGACCGGCTGCTTCTTGATCAGCTTGATCGCGGCGTCGATGGCGCCCGTGCCTTGACCGGCGGCGTTCTGGAACACGGTCACCTTCAGGTCACCGGCCTTCATCGAGGCCAGCGCGTCCGGCGAAGCGTCGATGCCCGCCACCAGCGAACCCGGGGTCCACTTCTTGGCGGCCTTCAGGGCGTTGATCGCGCCGATGGCCATTTCATCGTTGTTGGCGATGATGGCGTCGAACTTCACGCCCGACGACAGCCAGTTGGTGGTGATGTCCTGGCCCTTGGTGCGGTCCCAGGCGCCTTCGCGCTTGTCGACGATCTTGATGCCCGAGCATTCCTTCGTCGCGACCACTTCCTCGATGTCCTTGGTGCGGGTGCGTGCGGCTTCGTTGGACAGCTCGCCCATCAGCACCAGCACTTCGCCCTTGCCCTTGAGCAGGCGGCAGACTTCCTGCGTCTGCAGGGTGCCCGAGATTTTCTCGTCGGAGGCGACGAACGCCACGCCAGCGGGCAGCTTGTCGAAGTCAACCGGCTTGCGGTTGACGTAGACCAGCGGGATCTTGGCGTCGGTCACCATCTTGGTGATCTTCGGGGTCGCGTCGGTGTCCACCGGGTTGACGATGATCGCGTCCACCTTCTGGGCGATCAGGTTCTGGATCTGGCTGAGCTGCTTGCCCACGTCATTGCCAGCGTCTTCGACCTGCACGCTGGCGCCGGCCTTCTTGCCCGCGTCGAGCGTGCCGTTCTTCAGGATCGTCAGGAAGGTGTCGAGCTGGGCCATCGCCAGACCGATCTTCTGGGCATGGGCCATCGGGGATGCCAGGGAACCCGCAACAGCGGCGGCAATCAGCAGTTTCTTCATGGTCTCGGTCTCCTCTAGGTGTCACAAACGCGGCGCCTCGGCGCCAGCCAGGGTGGTTCGGTTGATCGCGCCGTGAAGCACTGCTCAACACGTCGCCACTTTAGCGCCGTGCTTCTATTTTTTGGAAATAGATTTCTAAGGAAATACACCTAGGGAATTTCATTTCCGAAGCTCCTAGACTCGGCGCCAACTTCCGTTCACACGCCCACTCCGGGCCGGACCCCCCGATGAGCACCTTGAACTTCCCCTCTGGTCGCCCGATCGACCTGGCCTGTCTGGGCCGGGTCGCCGTCGATTTCTACGCCCAGCAGTTCGGCAGTCGCCTGGAGGACGCGCGCAGCATGGCGATGTACCTCGGCGGTTCGTCGGGCAATCTGGCCTTCGGTGTGGCGCGGCTGGGGCTGCGCAGCGCGATGATCTCGCGGGTTGGCAGCGAGCAGATGGGGAACTTCCTGCGCGAGTCGCTGCAGCGCGAAGGCTGCGACGTGAGCCAGCTCCAGACCGATCCGGAGCGGCTGACCGCGCTGGTGCTGCTCGGCCTGAAGGACCGCGACACCTTCCCGCTGCTGTTCGTGCGCGAGAACTGCGCCGATATGGCGATCCGCGCCGACGAGATTTCCGAGGAGTTCATTGCAGGCTGCCGCGCCCTGGCCATCACCGGCACGCACCTGTCCACGCCGACGACCCGCGAAGCCGCCCTCACCGCGCTGACCTTCGCCAAGCGGCACGGGGCCATGCGCGTGCTCGACATCGACTACCGCCCGGTGCTGTGGGGCCTCACCAGCCGCGGCGCGGGCGAGAACCGCTTCGTGGACGACGCCAACGTGACGCGCCAGCTCCAGCAGGTGCTCGGCGAGTTCGACCTGCTGGTCGGCACCGAAGAGGAGTTCTTCATCGCTGGCGGTCACCCGGACGACCTGATGGCGTCGCTGCGGGCGGTGCGCGAAGTGTCGGCGGCCAAGCTGGTGGTCAAGCGCGGCGCGGCGGGCTGCTGCGTCATCGAGGGCGCCATTCCGGCGGCGATCGAGGACGCACCGACCTTCCGCGGCGAGCGGGTCGAGGTGCTCAACGTGCTGGGCGCGGGAGATGCGTTCCTGTCGGGCCTGATGACTGGGCTGCTGCAGGGCAAGGACTGGGCCGACGCCACGCGCATCGCCAACGCCTGCGGCGCCATCGTCGTCTCGCGCCACGCCTGCTCGGCCGCCATGCCGACGCCGGCCGAGCTGGAACACTGGTTCAGCGGCAGCCGCAATCCCAAGGTCGATGCGGATGCCCAGCTTGCGCACCTGCACCGCGTCACCGCCCCCGCCCGCCCGGTGTGGAGCGAACTCTGCGTGATGGCCTTCGACCACCGCAGCCAGTTCTACGACATCGCCCGCGAGGCCGGCGCCGACGAAGCCCGCATCCCGGTGCTGAAGTCGCTGCTGGTGCGCGCCGCCGAGCAGGTCGAGCGCAGCCACCAGTTGCAGGGCCACGTCGGCGTGCTGATCGACGGCGGCGACTACGGCCGCGACGCGCTGGCGAGCGCCACGGGGCGCGGCTGGTGGGTCGGGCGGCCGGTGGAGCTGCCGGGGTCGCGCCCGCTGCGCTTCGACGGCACGCGCTCGGTCGGCACCTCGCTGGTCCACTGGCCGACCGAGCAGGTGGTCAAGTGCCTCGTCCACTACCACCCGGACGACACCCCTGCCCTGCGTCTGGCGCAGGAACAGACCGTACACGAACTCTGGGAAGCCACCCGCGAGAGCGGCAACGAGCTGCTGCTGGAGATCATCCCGCCGAAGGCCATGACGCCCGCGGGCACCGAGGACGCCGCCGTGCTGCGCGCCGTCAAGCGGTTCTACAACCTCGGCGTGAAACCCGAGTGGTGGAAGCTCGCGCCGATGAGCGCCGACGGCTGGACGCAGCTCGCCGCACTGGTGGCCGAGCGCGACCCGCACTGCCGCGGCGCCGTGATCCTGGGCCTGAACCAGCCGCTGCAGTACCTCGCCGACAGCTTCGTCCACGCCACCAACCCGATCGTCAAGGGCTTCATGGTCGGCCGCTCGCTGTGGGTGGACGCCTCGCTGCAGTGGTTCAAGGGCGACCTCGGCGACGACGCCTTCATCGACACCGTGGCGCAGAATTTCGCCACCCTCGTCGAAGCCTGGAAGCGCCGCAAGGCCGACTGAACGCCATGAACAACACCCTCCGACTCACCGTCAGCCAGGCGCTGGTGCGCTACCTGGCCGCACTGCGCGTGGAAATCACCCATGTGGACGGCACCACCGAGGTCGTGCCCTACGTGGGCGGTGCCTTCGCCATCTTCGGCCACGGCAACGTGACCGGCCTGGGCGAATCGCTGCACCAGGTGCGCGACCAGTTGCCGACCTACCGCGCCCACAACGAGCAGGGCATGGCCAACGCGGCGATTGCCTACGCCAAGGCGAACTTCCGCCAGCGCATCATGGCCGTCACCTCCAGCATCGGCCCCGGCGCCACCAACATGGTGACCTCGGCGGCGCTGGCGCACGTCGGGCGGCTGCCGGTGCTGCTGCTGCCGGGCGACGTGTTCGTGACGCGGTTGCCGGACCCGGTGCTGCAGCAGGTCGAGGATTTCGAGCAGGGTGACGTTAGCGCCAACGACTGCTTCCGCCCCGTGACGCGCTACTTCGACCGCATCACGCGGCCCGAGCAGTTGCTGGTGGCGCTGCCGCGAGCGATCCAGGTGCTGACCGATCCGGCGCAGTGCGGGCCGGTGTGCCTGGCGCTGCCGCAGGATGTGCAGACGTTTGCGTTCGACTGGCCGGTGGATTTTTTCGAACCGGCGGTGATCCGCTTCCGGCGCCCGCCAGCGGAACAGCGCGCGCTGGACGAGGCCGTGGCGCTGCTGAAAATGGCGAAGAAACCGATGCTGGTGGCCGGCGGCGGCGTGCTCTACAGCCAGGCGTGGGCGGCGTTGCGCGACTTCGCGGACGCGCATGGCATCCCGGTCGTCGAGTCGCAGGCCGGCAAGGGCAGCATGGCGTGGGACCACCCGCTCAACCTCGGCGCGATCGGCGTCACCGGCTCGCCCGCAGCGAATGCGGCGGCGGCCGAGTGCGACGTGGTGTTCGCGGTCGGCACCCGGCTGCAGGACTTCACCACCGGCTCGCATTCGCTGTTCAGCCACGCCAAGTTGCTGAGCCTGAACGTGCAGCCGTTCGACGC
>JBEEMX010000142.1:0-7574 GCA_041192465.1 Pseudomonadota bacterium
GTACTTCTACGAGAAAATGCTCGCCCTCCAACCGCCCACTCATCCCGCTATCCAGTAACCCCTTCAGGGGTGTTGCACTTCAGGTTTGAGACCGCCCAGCCTGCTGTAGCGGGTCAGCTCGACCGAGGGGTTAGGCGTCACTGGCGATTTGACCTATGGCGCGAGGCCTTCGACTGAGACTAGCCTTGCAGAACTGCATTCATCGCGGACTGCCTTCAGCCCTTGGTAGACCGGCCCGTTGTAGAACTCCTCCCACGCGGCCACTGACGGAAACTCGAGCACGACAATACGCCTTGGTTCCCAGTCTCCTTCGTAGACCTTGTGTGCTCCTCCGCGTGCAAGATACTTTGCGCCCGCAGCATCAATAGCCGGCTTGACGCCTTTCACGAAGTCTTGGTATCTCGCTGGGTCACGGATTTCGACATCAAAAATCACATACGCGCTCATTTGCAACTCCTCATTTCATGCATTCTGCAACTTGGGACTTCAAACCAGCGCAGCCCAGCTGGGCGTTGTTGCTGTATGAAGGGGGTGGAACGCCGACGCTGGTGGTTCGTGACGCCTAACGAATAGCGTTTATCAGGCGCCAAGCCGACCGGAGGACAAAGGCAGAACAGATCATGGCGCCGGATAAACCTTGTTGGACTGAACCGCCGGGATGACGGTGGCATGGGCAGTGTAAGTTTCAGGGGTGGCGGCTGACAACCACAAACAAGCCGAAGTTGTCGCGCAGGTGGTCAGCAGGGGTGTGGCAGCACGGGTTCATGGCGTGCAAGGGCCACCCGACCACCCGGCACGGCGTCCGGTGGCACCAGCCAGAGACGCAAAGGCCGCAGCCCGCCCACACCAGCACCAGACTGGCGTTGGAGGCACCGCACAGCAGGAGCGTGGCGGTCATGGCGGCGGCCCTCGACAAGGCGGCACAGATGCAGGCCGCCGGACCGAAGCCGCCGCGATCACCTCCACCAGACGCCAGCGCCCTTGCTGGCAGTGCGGACAGACCTCGATGTCGATGGCCGCCACCCGGCGCATGAAGTCCCGGGCCTGCTCACGGGCGGTGGGGTTGGGCTGAGGCATGGCCAGCAGGCGCCGTGCCAGGGCCAGACGCTGTGCCTTGGCTACCGGAGCGAGCAGGCCGTAGTGGCGGATGCGCTTGAAGCCGATGGGCAGCACATGCTGCATCAGCCGGGCAATGAACAGCGCACCGGGCACGGCGATGGTGCGTTTGCCGCCCTGGTCATCGGCGCGCACACGCAGCAGCACGGCACCCTCACGGATGCCCAAGAGCCGTTCGTGGCCGATGGCCGTGCGGTGGGTGTAACGCGAGAGGTAGTCCAGCACGGCCGCTGGGCCGGCCATGGGCGTCTTGGCATAGACCACCCAGTCGTGGCGGCGCAGCGCCTGCAGTCGCTGCCCGCGGGCCTGGGACGTGTCGGCCGGGTCGCGGGTGAGCACCCCTGCCCACCCCCGTCGCCGTCCGCCTGCAGTGCCCCGCACGCCATCAGCGCATGCACATGCACATGCCGGCGCAGGTCCTGCGTCCAGGTGTGCAGCACCAGCGTGAACGCCCCCGTTCCCCCCAGCCAGCGCGGGTTGGCCGCGAACTCGGTGAGCGTGGCCGCCGCGCACTGCATCAGCGTGTCGTACACCCAGCGCGCATGGCAGGCCGCCAGCGCGTTGAGTTCGTGCGGCAGCGTGAACACCAGGTGGCTGTACGGCACCTCCAGCAACTCGCCCAGCCGAGCCACCCGCCACGCCTCGCGCTGTCGGCTCTGACAGCGTGGGCAGTGCCGGTTGCGGCACGAATGCCAGCGCCACTGCTGCGCCCCGCAGCCGTCACACGCATGCCGCTGCCCACCCAGCGCAGGCGTGCGGCAACCCACGATGGCCCGCCATGCCTTGGCCTGCGGCGTGCTCAGCGTGTGCTCGCGCAGGTACTCACCGCCGAAGTGCTCCAGCACCTCGGCCAGCGTCGTGACCATCCCCGGGCCTCAGTGCGCCTTGGCTCTGGTGGCCAGCGGCAACGCCTCCAGCAGGGCCAGCGGCCTGCCCCTCACCCCATCAGGCACCTCCGGTCGCGCCATCCGGCTCTCGCAGGTGCTGCGGGGATTGCCCGTGGCCTTGCGGCCTCGGGCTGATGATGACGCGCTCCAGGACGTGTACCTCTGCCATCACCGGATCACCACCATCGACCTCAGGGTCGCCTGCTGATAACGTCTCGGAGCTGTTACCCATGTCCTCGCACATGTGTTACCCATGTCCCCGGTCCATACAGGGAGGTTAGGAGGGGGGCTTCGGAGTCAGCGGACGTGTCAACCCCGCACACCGTCCATCGACGTTGACACGCATGTCCTCAAGATGGCCGCCGGCACGACGCGCAGCCCGCTGGATGCGCTGCTGGCGGCCTGAACTTGCCGGTATCAGCCAATCCGCCCGATCAGCAGATACTCCATCAGCGCCTTCTGCACATGCATCCGGTTCTCGGCTTCATCCCAGACCACCGACTGCGGCCCGTCGATGACATCCGCCGCCACTTCCTCGCCGCGGTGCGCGGGCAGGCAGTGCATGAACAGCGCGTCCGGCCGGGCCAGCGCCATCATCTCGGTGTCCACGCACCAATCGGCGAACGCGGTCTTGCGCGCTTCGTTCTCGGCCTCGTAGCCCATGCTGGTCCACACGTCGGTGGTCACCAGATCGGCGCCCATGCAGGCATCCCGCGGGTTGTCGAAGACCTTGTAGCAGTCGGTCGAGCGGATCCCGGCCACCTTCGGATCGACTTCGTAACCGCCCGGCGTGCTCACATGCACCGTGAAGCCGAGGATCTCCGCCGCCTGCAGCCAGGTGTTGGCCATGTTGTTGCCGTCCCCCACCCAGGCCACGACCTTGCCCTTCAGGCTGTTCATGTCATAGCCCTCTGCCCCGACCGGCGCCCGGTGTTCGAGGTAGGTGAACAGGTCGGCCAGGATCTGGCAGGGGTGGAACTCGTTGGTCAGCCCGTTGATGACCGGCACGCGGCTGTGCGCGGCAAACGCCTCGATCTTGGTCTGCTCGAAGGTGCGGATCATCACCAGATCGACCATGCGGCTGATGACCCGCGCCGAGTCCTCGATCGGCTCGCTGCGGCCCAACTGGCTGCCGTCCGTGGTCAGGTGGACGACCGAGCCGCCCATCTGGTACATGCCGGCCTCGAAGCTGACCCGCGTGCGGGTGCTCGCCTTCTCGAAGATCATCGCCAGCGTGCGGTCGGCCAGCGGCTGGTAACGCTCGTAGTTCTTGAAGCGCCGCTTGATGATGCGGGCGCGCTCGAACAGGTAGCTGTATTCCTCGGCCCGCAGATCCTTGAATTGCAGATAGTGCTTCATGAGACTCATGCCTGGTTTCATGGGACGAAGGGGCCGCATCACGCGGCAAGGAAAGTCTTGATGATCGGGCAGAGGATGCTGACGATCTCGTCGGCCTCCGCAGCGGTGAGGATCAGCGGCGGCACCAGGCGGATCACGCGGTCGGCCGTGACGCTGAGCAGCAGGCCGGCTTCCATCGCGCGGGTCAGGATCTCGCCGCAGTTGCGGTCCAGCTCGATGCCGATCATCAGCCCGTAGCCGCGCACCTCGGTGACACCGGCCACGCCTTCGAGTTCGCGCAAGAGGCTGGCTTTCAGGTATGCGCCGACGGTGGCGGCGTTTTCCATCAGGCCGTCCTCTTCCATGATCCGCAGCGTCTCGACGCCGGCGCGCATCGACAGCGGGTTACCGCCAAACGTCGTGCCGTGGTTGCCCGGCTGGAAGATCTTCGCCGCCCGCGGCCCGCACACCACTGCACCGATCGGCACGCCCGAACCGAGGCCCTTGGCCAGCGGCATCACGTCCGGCACGATCCCGGCCCACTGGTGCGCGAACCACTTGCCCGTGCGCCCGATGCCGCACTGCACCTCGTCGAGCATCAGCAGCAGGTCGCGCTCGTCGCACAGCGCGCGCAGGCTCTTCAGGTAGTCCCAGCGCGTCGCGTTGATGCCACCCTCGCCCTGGATGGTCTCCAGGAACACGGCGACCACGTTCGGGTTGTCGCGCACGGCGGCTTCCACGGCGGCCAGATCGTTCAGCGGCACGCGGATGAAGCCCTCGACCAGCGGGCCGAAGCCGGCCTGCACCTTCGGGTTGCCGGTGGCGGACAGCGTGGCGATGGAGCGGCCGTGGAAGGCCTTCTCGTAGACGATGATTTCCGGGCGCTCGATGCCCTTGTCGTGGCCGAACTTGCGCGCGAGCTTCAGCGCGGCTTCGTTGGCCTCCAGGCCGGTGCTGCAGAAGAAGGCGTTGGTCAGGCCGGACAGCTCGACCAGCTTCGCCGCCAGTTGTTCCTGGCCGGGCACGTGGTAGTAGTTCGAGCAGTGGATCAGCGTGGCGACCTGCTCCTGCAGCGCGGCGACGAACCGGGGATGCGCGTGGCCGAGCGTGTTCACGGCGATGCCACCGAGTCCGTCGAGGTATTCGCGGCCGGTGGTGTCCCAGACTCGGCAGCCTCGGCCATGCGACAGCGCGATCGGCAGGCGGCCGTAGGTGGTCATCACATGGGGTTCGGCGATCGAGGCAGGGACAGCGGACATCGGTGGGTTCTCCGGCAGGGAGGCAAGGCTGAAAAAAACAAAGGCGCCGTCAAGGAGTCGGCGCCTGAGTGATTGTAGGGAATGCCGTTGACAGCCGACCGACAGTGGCAGCGGCGATACTCGGCCCGCGCCGACGGTCTTGCCCTGTCTCAGGGCTGCTGCGGTGCAGCACAATACGGGTTTACGTGGCAACCGCGCGAGCTTGTCACAGCAAGGCAGCAGGCAGCAGCACGTGACGACCAACATCCCCAAACCACGCGAAGTCTTCATCCAGGGCATCACCAGCGATGGCCGCACCTTCCGGCCAAGCGACTGGGCCGAGCGGCTGGCCGGCGCCATGTCGTGCTTCCGGCCGGGTGGCCAGACGGGCGGCCTGGGTGGCGCGATCGGCTATTCGCCCTACTGCATCCCCACCTCGCTGGGCAACGCCAAGTGCGTCGTCGTCAACGAGGCGCTCCGGGAAATGGAGCCGATGGCCTGGGATTTCGTGATGAACTTCGCCCGTGACAACGACCTGCAGGTGATCGAGGCGTGCCTGCTGCCCGATCCACAACGCAAGGTCTGATCGCGTAACTTCGGCTTTTCAGCGGTTTTTCCGCTCAAGTTCCGCCGATCGGCGCCGAACGTGGCGCGCCATGATGGCCGGGTGAACCACCACCCGCCCGTCCACGCCTGTCCCCCGATCCGCCGCCGGCGGGTCCACGCCTTCAGCGGTTTCGACCCGCGCGGCGCCGCCCACGACCACCACCTCGCCCGCACCGAAGCCCTGCGCGCCCAGCCCAGCGGCGCGCGGCTGGAGGTCGGGCCGCGCCTGCCGGGCGGGCCGCAGTGCCACACCTGGTCCGTGCAGTGCCAGCCGGCCGACCCTGGCGCAGCGGCCGTCCACACCACGCAGGTCCGCATGGGCTGGGACGATCTGGTGCGCGCGCACTGGCGCAAGACGCCGTTGCAGTGGCTGCGCACCACGGTTCGGGTCTACGCGGCGCTGGTGCGCGAGGTGGGCCTGTGGCGGCTGTACCGGCTGCATCCGCCCGCCTTGCTGACGGCGCTGTGGCCGCTGTGCGGCGGGCCGGGCGGGGCGTGGCTGCTGCGCATCTGCGACTTCCTGTGGCAACTCGGGCGCGCCGAAGTGCCGGCGCTGGAACGCCGCCGCGCCGACTGGGTCGAGCAGATCCTCCACCGCCAGCAAGCCGATCCGGTCGAGGAGGTCATCCTGGTCGGGCACAGCGTGGGCGCGCTGCTGGCGGTGTCCACGGCCGCGGCGCTGCTGGCCGATCCACGCTGGCAGGCCGTGCAGGGCGGGCGGCGCACCGGGCTGGTGACGCTGGGCGCCTGCTACGCCGGGTTGACGCTGCGGCGGGGCGCGGGGGCGCAGCAGTTCCGGCAGGCGCTGGTGGCGCTGTGCCGCGCGCCGGGGCTGGACTGGCTCGATGTGACGGCGCGCATCGACCCGATGTGCGTCGATCAGGCCCACCCGCTGGCCGGTACCGCCGAAGGTGACGCCGGATCGGATCGGCCGGTGCGGCGCTCGGCGCGGTTCTTCCAGATGTACGCATCCGCGCACTGGCAGGCGATCCGCCGCGACAAGCAGCGCGCGCACAGCCTCTACCTCATGACGCCGGACCACGCCGGCAATTTCGATCTCCACGACCTGCTCTACGGCCCGCGCCCGTTCGCGCAGCACCTGGGCCACCCCCACCCACCGCCATGAACACCCCCCATTTCTGCCCCGCCTATCCCCAGCCCCGGCGGCACAAGGTGTCCGGCTGGCTGATGTTCTTCAGCGCCCGCCATTCGTGGCTGGACGCACTGTACGAGCGCAGCTACCGGATGCAGATGGGCGAGGTCCACCTGCCAGGGCTGGACCTCTACATGGTCAACGCGCCGGCGCTGGTCCGGCAGGTGCTGACGAACGCCGGCGACAACTTTCCCAAGAGTGCCCTGCTCGGCGAGGCGCTGGAGCCGCTGCTGGGCGAGAGCATCTTCACCACCAACGGCGCCCAGTGGCAGCGCCAGCGCGCGATGATGGACCCGGCCTTCGCGCAGGCGCGGCTGAACGTGGCCTTCCCCGTGATGCGCGAGGCGACGGACGCGATGCTGGCGCGGCTGGCGGCCTTGCCGGACGGCGTGGAGCACGATATGGAAGTCGAGATGACGCACGTCACCGCCGACATCATCTTCCGCACCATCTTCTCCGAGCCAATGACCGGGCCGGACGCGCACCGGGTGTTCGACGCCTTCTCGCGCTTCCAGGCGCAGGTGCCGCGGCTGATGCTGCCGTCGCTCTTCGGAAAACGCTGGCTGCGCTGGCCGTGGGATGCGTGGCGCAGCCGGCGGGCGGCGCGCGAGATCCGCGGGCTGCTGGAGCAACTGGTGCGCCCACGTTACGACGCCCACCGCGCCGGCTGCCCGGCGACGCGGCAGGACATCCTCGCGGCCTTCCTCGATGCGCGCGACAGCGAGAGCGGCGAGCCGTTTGCGTTCGAGGCGCTGGTGGACCAGGTGGCGATGCTGTTCCTGGCCGGTCACGAAACCTCGGCCAGCGCCCTGACCTGGGCGACGCACCTGCTGGCGCATGCACCCGATGTCCAGGCGCGGGTCCATGCCGAAGTGGACGCGCAGCTCGGCGACCGGGCGGCGGAGCTGGGCGACATGAAGGCCCTGCCCCTGACGCGCAATGTGTTCCGCGAGACGCTGCGGCTGTTCCCCCCGGTCGGTTTCATGGCGCGCCAGAGCGCCAGTGGCTGCCCGATGCGCGACAAGCAGGTGCCTGCGGGGGCCACTGTCGTGGTCGCACCGTGGTTGATCCACCGGCACCGCGATCTCTGGCCCGAGCCGGATGCCTTCAATCCAGACCGCTACGACGGCGACGCGGCCCGCGAGGCGCTGAAACAGGCGTATCTGCCCTTCGGGATGGGGCCGCGGGTGTGCATGGGCGCGGCCTTCGCGCTGCAGGAGGCGACGCTGATCCTGG
>JBEEMX010000143.1:0-7558 GCA_041192465.1 Pseudomonadota bacterium
TCATCCATTCCATGACCCCTCTGGAGCGCCGCAAGCCCGACTTGCTCAAGGCCAGCCGCAAGCGCCGCATTGCCGCCGGCGCGGGGGTGCATGTGCAGGAGATCAACCGCATGCTCAACCAGTTCGAGCAGATGCGCGACATGATGAAGAAGATGAAGGGCGGCGGGATGATGAAGATGATGAAGCGCATGGCCGGCAAGAAAGGCATGCCGGGGATGGGCGGCAAGGGTGGCATGGGTTTCTGACGGCCACACACCGATGTAACAGCCAGACGGTGATGCAGGTACACAACCAGAACCTGTTACATCCATCACACCCCTGCCGGGATTGACGTCAAGCACCTGGGCAGGTAGCTTGACGGAATGAATTTTTCATCTCTCGCATCTGCTGCATCGGGTAATGCAGCTCTGTTGCTGGCGGGCTGTGTAGGCGCCGCTGCACTGCTCTGGCTGTGGCGCCGACTCACCAGCCGCCCGACCGATTCGACCCTCCCTGGACGACCACGTGCGCTCGATGCCATCGACACCGTGATTGGCTGGCCGCCAGAAGCCACGCGGGTGCTGACCCTGCGCCACCAGCGGGCACTTGAGGTGCTCCGCCGTGCGGTGCCCGAGCACATGATCCTGGCGCAGGTGCCGCTGTCGCATTTCATCAAGGTGCCGACGCGCCACTCCTACGTCGAGTGGCTGCGCCGCGTCGGCCATGTCTGCGTGGACCTGATGGTCTGCGACAGCGCCTCGAACGTGGTGGCGATCATCGAGGTGCGGCAGGCGGACAAGGTCGATTCGGAGCGTGCCCGCAAGCGCCAGCAGCGCACCGAGCGGGTGCTGCGCGCGGCCGGCATTCCGCTGCATGTCTGGAACGAGGCATTCCTGCCGGACCCGATCGCCGTGCGCAAGGCGCTGCTGCAGGACGAACCGGACACCGCCGCATCGCCCATGCAGGACACCGGCCCGGACACAGCACCGCTGGACACTGCCGTGCGCGGTGGCCCGCGTGTGCGTCCATTCGACGGCCAGGATCTGCCGGGTTACAAGGATCCGCCACGCAGCACCTGGTTCGACGAACTCAATGCGACTCAACCAGTGCAGCTCGACGGTGTGGACGTGTCGCTGGATGTCGCGATGCCGGGCATCGGCCGTGGACCCAGCCGCACGGCGGTCGCACCGCGCTGACCACCCGCCGCGGATCCGCGACAAAACGAACAGGCAAAAAAAGAGCCCCAGCATGCTTGCTGGGGCTTATAAGCCTTAACGCTGTCAACACGGTAAGGCACCTGCTCAGGGAGGAAAAGCAGGGAATGAGCGCCTAGCGGCGCATCACTCAGGGTAAAGTTTAACACCAAGATCGCCTTTGACAAGGTCAGGGGTGTCCCGTAGATGCGGCACGCTCGGCTTGATGTAGACAAATCGCCCGCCCGCTCCGCTTCCAGACTGCCCTGCCCATGTTCCCACCCGCCCGACACCCCCTGCACCGCCCCCGCCGCCTGCGCCGCGACGCCTTCACCCGCAACCTCGTGCGCGAACACCGGCTGAGTTGCAGCGACCTGATCTACCCGGTCTTCGTCCTCGAAGGCCAGGGGCTGGTGCAGGACGTGGCGTCCATGCCCGGCGTGCAGCGCCGCAGCCTCGACCAGTTGCTGCCAGTGGCCGAGCAGTGCGTGGCGCTGGGCATTCCGGTGATGGCGCTGTTCCCCGTGCTGGGCAGTGCCGGCAAGACGCCCGACGGCCGCGAAGCCACCAACCCGGACGGCCTCGTGCCCACCGTGGTGGCCGAGCTGAAGAAGCGGTTCCCGGAACTCGGGATCATGACCGACGTGGCGCTGGACCCCTACACCTCGCACGGCCAGGACGGCCTGCTCGACGACACCGGCTACGTCCTCAACGACGAGACGATCGCCGTGCTGGTGCAGCAGGCGCTGGTGCAGGCCGAGGCCGGCGTGGACATCGTGGCCCCGAGCGACATGATGGACGGCCGCATCGGCGCGATCCGCGAGACGCTCGAAGCGAAGCGCCTGATCCACACCCGCATCATGGCCTACAGCGCCAAGTACGCCAGCGCCTTCTACGGTCCCTTCCGCGACGCGGTCGGCTCGTCGGGCAACCTCGGCAAGAGCAACAAGAAGGTCTACCAGATGGACCCAGGCAACAGCGACGAGGCGCTGCGCGAAGTCGCACTGGACATCGCCGAGGGCGCCGACATGGTGATGGTCAAACCCGGCATGCCCTACCTGGACATCGTGCGCCGCGTGAAGGACGAGTTCCGCGTGCCGACCTTCGCCTACCAAGTCAGCGGCGAATACGCGATGCTGAAAGCCGCGGCGCTCAATGGCTGGCTGGACCATGACGCCGTGGTGATGGAGTCGCTGCTGGCCTTCAAGCGGGCAGGCGCGGACGGCGTGCTGACCTACTTCGCGCTAGACGCGGCCCGGCTGATCCGCCAGGGCTGAGGCGAACGCGGCCATGCGTGTCTTCCTGATCGACGAACGCTGCACCGAGCTGACCGCACTGCCGCAGAAGCTGCCCGAACGCGGCTTCCTGTGGATCGCCTCGGCGCGGCGCGAGTTCGAGGTGCGGGTCGCAGAGGTCCAGGCCGTGCTGCAGCAATGCGCGGGCGGACAGCTCGTGGACCTGCACATCTCCGACCTGCTCAGCAACCAGCTCCCCTCGCACTTCGACTACACCTCGTGGTACGACCTGCTGGTCTTCCGCCGGCTCGCCGCCGCGCCGGGCAGCAACGGCCTGTTCCTCGACGACGAACACGGTACCGTCGCCACCGCGCGCCAGGCGCTCGCCTCGATCGACACCAGCCCGGTCGGCTTCGCGGTGTTCGACCGGGTGCTGCTGACCGTGCATCCGGCCGACTGCCTGGTGCGCGACTTCTTCGCCACGCGCCTCGCCCAGATGACGGTCAACGGCAACGGCGCGAGCCGGCTGCCACCCAGCCCGGCCGACCTGATGCTGCGCATCGTCAACCACATGGTGGACAGCTACCTGGAGCTGCGCCGCCTGCTCACCCGCCAGCTCGGCACGCTGCAGCAGGCCCTGCTCAGCCCGCGCAACCGGCACATGGACTGGACCGCGCTGCTCGACTCGCGCAACACGCTGCACCAACTGGAGGACATCTGCGAAGACCAGCGCAGCGCGATCCAGGAATGGATCGACGGACTCGACGAATGGCCAACCGCCGCGGACGACGGCACCCGCCGCGACCGGGAGCTGCTGCGTGTGCGTTCCCGCGATGTGCATGAACACATCGAGCGCGTGCTCGGCCACGTGCGGCGGCTGGAGTCCTCGATCGAGAGCGCCGTGCAGATGCACTTCTCCGCCGTCGGCCAGCGCACCAACGACATCATGCGCACGCTCACGGTGCTGACCGCGATCTTCCTGCCGCTGAACCTGATCACCGGGTTCTTCGGCATGAACTTCGACGCCCTGCCCCTCATTCACACCAGCACCGGCTTCTGGATCGCCGTGACGCTGATGCTGCTGATCGGCGCCGGGCTGAGCATGTTCTTCTGGCGCAAGCGTTACCTGGGCACCACCCGCGGCTGACACCCGCGCGGAAACCGGCTCAGAGCACGTCGCGCAGCACCTGCACCGTCTCGCTCAGCCGCGGCAGCAGCCGGGCCACCGCCTCCCCGCGGCCCGCGGGTGCAACGGGCATCGGCATGGTCGTGCCGATGGCGCCGACGCACTCGCCCTTGCGGTCCTTCACGGGCATGGCGATGCCGCGCAGCCCTGGGGTGAGCTGCTGTTCGGTGCTCCAGTAGCCCAGCGCGCGGGCGCTGTGGACATCGCGCAGGAAGGTGGCCGGATCGGTGGTGGTGCGGGGCGTGAAGGCGCTGAACTCGTGCTGCGCCACCCACTCGGCCAGCCGCGGCTCGCTGAAGGTGGACAGGATCGCCGGCCCCGGCGTCACCACATGCGCCGGCACCCGCGCCCCCACCGGAAAGCCGATCGACACCATGCGCGTGCTGTTGCTGCGTGCCACATAGACCACCATGTGGCCGTCGAGCACGCTGAAGTTGAAGTTCTCGCCGCACTCCATCGCCAGCCGCTGCACGAAGGGCTGCACCAGCCGCGGCAGCCGCGCCGCTTCGAGATAGCTCTGTCCCAGCCGCAGCACCTTGGGCGCGAGCCAGAAGCGTTTGCCGTCCGTGTTCGCATAGCCGAAGTGGACGAGGCTGAGCAGGTAGCGGCGCGCCGCCGTGCGGGTCAGGCCGGTGCGGGCGGCGGTCTCCGAGGCGGTCAGGCGCGGGTGCTCCTCGTCGAAGGCTTCGATGACGCGCAGGCCGTTGCCCAGGCCGTCGATGATGTCCTTGCGGTCGATGTCCATGTGGCGGTGTACTCCGGCGTTCCTGTGGGGCAGGGAAATCCCGGCAAAGGAACGGTGATCGCCCCATTCGCGCGATTATCGCGCAATCATGGCCAACATCGCTTGTCGGCGCGGCGGCAGATCCCTATCGTCCGCACCCATGCACATCCACGGCCACATCCGCGTTTTTCTGGTCCTCGGCCACCCGGTCGGGCAGGTGCGCGCACCCGAAGTCTTCAACCCGCTGTTCCAGGCGCATGGCGTCGAGGCCGTGCTCGTGCCGGCCGACGTGGCTCCGGCGCGGCTCGGGGACTTCGTGCGCGGGGTATTCGGCGCAGCCAACATCGACGGGCTGTGGCTGACGATTCCGCACAAGGCGGCCGTGCTGGACCTGCTTGACCGCGTGGACCCGCTGGGCACGCGCGCCGGGGCCGTCAACGCCGTGCGCCGGCAGCCGGACGGCACGCTGGACGGTGGACTGTTCGATGGCATCGGTCTGGTCAAGGCGCTCGACCACCTGGACGTGGCCACCACCGGTCGGCGTGTGCTGCTGGTCGGCACGGGCGGCGCGGGCATGGCGATCGCCGTGTCCCTGGCCGAACGGGCGCTGGGCACGCTGACGCTGTTCGACACCGTTCCCGGCCGTGCCGCCGCACTGGCGCAGCGCCTGCAGGCCCACGCCGCCTGCCCGGTGGTCGCCGCGGCCTCGGGCGATCCTGCCGGCCATGACCTCATCGTCCACGCCACGCCGCTTGGTCTGAACACGGACGATCCGCTGCCCTTCGACGTGGCGCGGCTGGACGCATCGGCCACCGTCATCGACATCCTGATGAAGCCACAGGCCACGCCGCTGCAACGCGCCTGCGACGCCCGCGGCATCGTCTGCCACCCCGGTTTCGAGATGCTGGCCCAGCAGGTGCCCGACTACCTGCAGTTCTTTGGCTACCCCGAGATCGCCGCCGCGGTGCAAGGCGATCTGGACCCCGTGCGGCGCAGCCTGCGGGCACTGGTCTGACTTCCGATGACCGCGATTCGACCGCTATCCTTGACACCCTCGCCACACCACACCGGAGACAACCGATGACCCATACCCGCCACACCTTCCTCGCACTGGCCGCCCTGATCGCCCTCGGTGGCACCAGCGTCGCCCAGGCCCAGGCGATCAAGATCGCCAACATCGTCGAGCTGTCGGGCGCTGGCGCCTCGGCCGGCACCAACTTCAAAAACGGCGTCGAGCTGGCCGTCAAGGAAATCAACGCCGCGGGCGGCATCCTCGGCAAGAAGATCGAGACCACCACGCTCGACACCCAGTCCAACCCCGGCGTAGCCAAGGGCCTGACGCAGAAGGCCATCGACGACGGCGTGTTCGCCGTCTTCGGCCCGGTCTTCTCCGGCTCGATCATGGTCAGCATGGCCGAGACCCAGCGCGCCGAAGTGCCCAACTTCACCGGCGGCGAGGCAGCGGCCATCACCCAGAAGGGCAACCCCTACATCTTCCGCACCAGCTTCACGCAGACCACGGCCATGCCGAAGGTGGCGCGCTACATCGCCAACGGCCTGAAGGCCAAGACGGTGGCGGTGATGTACGTCAACAACGACTTCGGCAAGGGTGGCCGTGACGCGATCACCAAGGCACTGGAAGCCAGTGGCGTGAAGGTGGTGGCCGACATCTCGACCGACTCCGGCCAGATCGACTTCTCGGCGCCGGTGCTCAAGGCCAAGTCGGCCAACGCGGATGCGCTGTTCGTCTACACCAACGAAGAAGAGTCGGCCCGCGCGCTGCGCGAACTGCGCAAGCAGGGCTACAACAAGCCCATCGTCGGCGAGACCACGCTGACGGGCCAGAAGGTGATCGAGCTGGCCGGTGAAGCCGCCAACGGTGCAGTCGCCCACGTCGGTCTGACGGTGGATGCACCCAGCCCGCTGATGCTGAAGTTCAAGGCCAAGTTCTACCAGGACTACAAGTACATCAGCGACCACAACGGCATCAAGGGCTACACCGGCGTCTACCTGATGAAGGCCGCGATCGAGAAGGTCGGCAAGGTCGATCGCATCGAAGTCGCCAAGGCCCTGCACGGCCTGAAGGTGTCGGCCGCCAAGCACCCCGGCGTGCTGATGGACGTGGCGATGGACAACAACGGCGACCTCGACCGCGAGAGCTTCATCGTCGAGGTGAAGAACGGCAAGCAGGAAGTCAAGGAAGTCCTGCCCGCGCTGAACGCCGCGAAGTAATCCGGCCCCTCCCGCTTGCGTCCGCCCTCCGGTGATCCGGTCAGGGCGGGCCGCAGGCTTGCTTTCTGCCCTCGACGCGCTTCGAGAGCTTCGAGAGGACACCATGACCGACTTCTTCCAACTGCTGTTCTCCGGTGTCGCCACCGGCAGCATCTACGCGCTGGCCGCGCTGGGCTTCACGCTGCTGTGGCAGGCGTCGGGCACCATCAACTTCGCGCAAGGCGAGTTCGTGATGCTGCCCGCGTTCACGATGCTGGCCTTCTCTGCGTTCGGGCTGCCGCTGCCGATCGCGTTCATCGTCACCTGCGTGGTCGGCGTGGTCGTGCTCGGCTGGGGCTTCAAGCGCGGCATCGCCGATCCGCTGCTGCGCCACGGCCTGATGCCGATCGTGGTCGCCACCATCGGCCTGTCGATCGCCATGCGCAACGGTGTGCGCGCCGGCTACTCGGCCGAAGCCCACCCCTTCCCCGGCCTGTTCGGCGAGGCGCTGTTCAACATCGCCGGCGTGACCATCACCGCCGCCGACGTGGGCACGCTGGTCCTGGCGCTGGCGCTGGTGCTCGGCACCCAGGCCTTCCTCGGCAAGACCGTCACCGGCCGCGCGATGCAGGCCGTCGCGCAGAACACCGAGAGCGCCACGGTGCTCGGCATCAACGTGCCGCGCATGGTGTTCTATACCTTCGCCGTGAACGCGCTGCTGGCCTGCGCCGCCGCGCTGCTGGTGACGCCGACCTACCTCGCCAAGTTCGACATGGGCGAGGGGCTGGGCAACAAGGCGTTCTTCGCGGCCATCATCGGCGGCTTCAACAACTCGCGCGGCGCGCTGCTCGGCGGGATCATCGTCGGCGTGGCGGAAAACCTCGCCGCCGCCTACGTCTCGCCGGCTTACAAGGACGCGGTCGCGCTGGTCCTGTTCATGGCCGTGATCCTGTTCAAGCCCGAGGGACTCATGGGCAAGAAGGAAATGCGCAAGGTCTGACACCCCACCGCTGCCCAAGGACACCCCCAC
>JBEEMX010000144.1:0-7540 GCA_041192465.1 Pseudomonadota bacterium
GAGGCAATGCGGACGGTCTTCTTCTTGGCTTTGGAAGCGGTGGCCATAAATGTGTCTCGTGTTCCGGGTGGAGGAAAGCCTAGCACTATAGCATGGATAATCGCAGGCTTTGCGAGCCGAGAACCCCCAGCCCATGAGCCTGCTTCGATCTGCCTCTGTCGTGTCCGCCCTCACGCTGGCCTCCCGGATCACCGGACTCGTGCGCGAGCAGCTCATCGCGGCGGCCTTCGGGGCGAGCAGTGCGACCGATGCGTTCCAGGTCGCGTTCCGCATTCCGAACCTGCTGCGCCGCCTGTTTGCCGAGGGCGCGTTCTCGCAGGCGTTCGTGCCGATCCTGGCCGCATCGCGCACGACCCACGGCGACGCCGCCACGCAAACGCTGATCGATGCCGTGGCCACCGTGCTGCTGTGGACGCTGACGGCGGTGTGCGTGCTCGGGGTGGTCGGCTCGCCGGTGCTGGTGTGGGTGATGGCGTCGGGGCTGCCGGCCGAGGCGCAGGATTCGGCCACGGTGATGACCCGCCTGATGTTTCCCTACATCGGCTGCATGTCGCTGGTGGCGCTGTCGGCGGGGATCCTGAATTCGTGGAAGCGGTTCGCGGTGCCGGCCGTCACGCCCGTGCTGCTGAACCTGAGCGTGATCGCCGCCGCATGGTGGCTGACGCCGCAGTTCGCGCGCTGGGCGATTCCGCCGGTGTACGCGCTGGCGGTCGGCGTGATGGTGGGCGGGGTGCTGCAGCTCGGGGTGCAGTTGCCCGCGCTGCGCCATGTCGGGGTGATGCCGAAGCTGGGATTCACGGTGTCTGCATTCCGCCATGCCTGGGCACACGAGGGCGTTCACCGCATCCTGAAACAGATGGCACCGGCGCTGCTCGGGGTGTCGGTGGCGCAGTTGTCGCTGCTGGTGAACACGCAGATTGCCTCGCACCTGGCCGCAGGTTCGGTGTCCTGGCTGACCTATGCCGACCGGCTGATGGAGTTCCCGACCGCGTTGCTGGGCGTGGCGATGGGCGTGGTGCTGCTGCCCCAGCTCTCGGCGGCACAGGCCAAGGGTGATACCGAACAGTATTCGGCCCTGCTCGACTGGGGCCTGCGGCTGGTGGTGTTGCTGGCACTGCCGTGCGCGCTGGCGCTGCTGGTGTTTCCGCAGCCGCTGGTGGCCGTGCTGTACCACTACGGCGCCTTCACGGCCGAGGATGTGCGCCAGACCGTGGTGGCGCTGATGGGCTACGGCGCCGGCCTGATGGGGCTGGTGGCGATCAAGGTGCTGGCGCCGGGCTTCTATGCCAAGCAGGACATCCGCACGCCGGTGCGCATCGCCATCACCGTGCTGGTGCTGACGCAGGGGATGAACGTGGTCTTTGTGCCGCTGCTGGGCCACGCGGGGCTGGCGCTGTCGATCGGACTGGCGGCGCTGGTCAATGCGACCTGGCTGCTGATCGGCCTGCGCCAGCGGGGTAGCTACCGGCCGTCGCCGGGCTGGCTGGGGTTTGGCCTGCGGGTGGCGGCAGGTTGCGCCGTGATGGCCAGCGGCCTGGCCTGGGCGGCGCGTTCGATCGACTGGGTCGGGATGCAGGCGCATGCCGGGCTGCGTGTGGCGATGCTGGCCGGTGTGCTGGCGGCGGCGGCAGCGGTGTATTTCGGGGTGCTGCTGCTCGCCGGGGTGAACTTGCGGCAATTTGCACGGCGCTGAGGCGCGACCGATACACTTTCGGCCATGGAGTGCCCCTCGCCATCCCCGCTGGACTATTTCGCTGCCCTGGTGCGCGACGACGATAGCCTGTCGCTCACCGAAGCGGCTGGTGCGATTGCGCTGGCGGCGCATCCCACGCTGGATCTCGCCGCCCTGCAGACCGAGCTGGACACGCTGGCCCAGCGTTTGCGCCAGCGTCTGCCCTCCGACGCGGGGGCGTTGCAGCGGGTGCGGGGGCTGCACCAGTTCTTCTACCGCGACCTCGGCTTCGGTGGCAACGTGAATGACCTGCGCGACCCGGACAACAGCCACCTGCACGCCGTGCTGCAGCGCCGGCGCGGGTTGCCGATTGCGCTGGCCGTGCTCTACCTCGAACTCGCGGGGCAGCTCGGGTTGCAGGCGGATGGGGTGTCTTTCCCTGGGCATTTCCTCATCAAGCTGCACCTGCCGCTGGGCGAGGCGGTGATCGACCCGGTGGACGGTCGCTCGCTGACGCGCACGGAGCTGGAGGAACGGCTGGAGCCCTTTCTCCGCCACGAAATGCGCTTCGGTCTGGCGTCTGGCATGGGCCTGGGCGAGTTGCTGGTCGATTACCTGCAGCCGGCATCGGGGCGAGAGATCCTGGCCCGCATGCTGCGCAATCTGGCCGTGCTGCACCGCGAGGACGGCGACCTGCCGCGCCTGCTGCAGATCCAGCAGCGCCAGGTCGTCCTGGAACCCATGGACGTGGCGCTGCGCCGCGCGCTCGACCGCACGCGCATGGCGCTGGATCAACCGGAAGGCGAGTGAACCGCATGAAACTGTCCCTGACCCAACGGTTGATGCTGGCGTGGCTGGCGCTGGCGCTGGTGTCGGTGCTGCTGGTGCGCTTGCTGGCGCCGGTGCTGACGCCGTTCCTGACCGCCGCGGTGCTGGCCTATGTGCTGCAACCGGCGGTCGATCGGCTGTCGTGGCACCTGCCACGGGCGCTGGCGGCGGTGCTGGTCGAGCTGGCGGCGATCGCGGCGGCGCTGGGGGTGGCGCTGCTGATCGTGCCCATCATCTCGCGCGAGCTGCCGGTGCTGCGCGACCAGATCCCCGTGCTGGCCGTGCGGCTCAATGACCATGTGGCGCCGTGGCTGACCGAGCACGGCTTCGCGGTCAAGCTCGACACCGAGAGCATCAAGGCGTTTGTCGTCAAGTATTTCGATGCCAATGGCGACGGCTGGCTGTCCGCGCTGCTCAGCTCGGCGCGCATCGGTGGCAGTTTCCTGCTGGCGATCATTGGCAACGCGGTGCTGGTGCCGGTGGTGACGTTCTACCTGCTGCTCGACTGGCATGACCTGCAGCGCCGCCTGTGCCGCATGGTGCCGCCGCGTTACCTGGAGGCCGTGCTGGATTTCGCGCAGGAGTGCGACGCCGTGCTGGGCCAATACCTGCGCGGTCAGTTGATGGTGATGCTGATCCTGGCGGCCTACTACACGGTGGCGCTGGCATTGGGGCGTTTCGATCTGGCGCTGCCGGTGGGCATCTTCACGGGGCTGGCGATCTTCGTGCCCTACCTGGGCTTTGGCATCGGCGCGGCGCTGGCCTTGCTGGCGGGTGTGTTGCAATACGCCAATCTGTACGGCGTGGGAGTGGTGGCGGTGGTTTATGGCACAGGCCAGGTGATCGAGAGCTTTTTCCTCACGCCACGGCTGGTCGGCGAGCGCATCGGCCTGCACCCGCTGGCCGTGATCTTCGTGCTGCTGGCCTTCGGGCACCTGTTCGGCTTTGTCGGCGTGCTGCTGGCGTTGCCGGCGGGTGCTCTGGTGCTGGTGGCGCTGCGGCGCCTACGCGCGGGCTATGTGGCCAGTCGGCTCTATCAAGGATGATGACCAGGGATGATTCTCTCGAATGCCTCGTGACCGGACACCACCGCTGATGCGGCAGGTGCCGCTCGCCTTCGGGCCGGAGCCGGTGCTGCGCTTCGATACCTTCCTGCCCGGCGGCAATGCGCAGTGGGAGCAGGTGCTGATGGCGCTGCTGTCGCCCAGCCCGTCGATGCCGCTGTACCTGTGGGGCCCGCCCGGCAGCGGCAAGACGCACCTGCTGCACGCCGCGGTCAGCCAGGCGCAGTCGTTCGGCCTGCGCACCATGAAATTCGATCTGACCACGCCCACGCCCTGGGAGTACGACGAGGACGCGCGTCTGCTGCTGCTCGACGACTGCGACCGCTACGACGCCGAGCGCCAGCACGAAGCCTTCCGCATGTTCATCGAGGCGACGATTGCCGGCGTGCCCATCATCGCGGGCGGACGGCTACCACCCGTTGACCTGCCCGTGCGCGACGACCTGCGCACGCGGCTGGCGTGGGGGCTGGTGTACCGGCTGGTGCCGCCGACCGACGAACAGGTCTGCGCGCTGCTGCACCGCGACGCGGCCCGCCGTGGCATCGCTCTGAGCGACGAAGTGCTTGCCTACCTGCTCAGCCACAGCGAGCGCGACCTGACCCACCTGATGGAGCTGCTGGGCCAGCTCGACCGCTACGCACTGGCGGTCAAGCGGCCCGTGACGCTGCCCCTGCTGCGGCAGATGCTGGCCGAACCGGATCTGCACACGCTCTGATCTGCGTTCCCTGACTCCCCGAAATCTTGTCCCTCCGATGCCCCAGAATGCACGCCATCTCTGCCTGTTCGACCTCGACGGCACCCTGATCCCCATCGACTCCGACCACGCTTTTGGTGAATTCATGGTCGCGATCGGCTGGGCCGACGGCGAGACCTTCCGCCAGCGCAACGACGCTTTTTACGCCGATTACCAGGCCGGCACGCTCGACCTGCCGGCCTACATCGCCTTCACCACCGCGGCATGGCGCGACCGCCCGCTGCCCGAATCGGCCGCGGCGCACCAGCGTTTCATGGCCGAGGTGCTGCGCCCGAACGTGCAGCCGCAGGCGCTGGAACTGGTGCGCTTCCACCAGCAGCGCGGTGACCTGGTGGCCATCGTCACGGCAACCAACGAATTCGTCACCACCCCGATCGCCGCCGAGTTCGGCGTCGATCACCTGCTGGCCGTCCAGCTCGAACGCCAGCCCGGGCCCGACGGGCGCTGGGCGGGTACCATCCGCGGCACGCCCACCTTCCGCGAAGGCAAGGTCGGCCGGGTCCACGACTGGCTCGCCGGTCTGGGCCACCGCCTGAGCGACTTCTCCGGCATCAGCGTCTACAGCGACTCGCCCAACGACCTGCCGCTGCTGGAATTGGCCACCGAACCGGTGGCGACCAACCCGAGTCCCGCACTCGAAGCCACCGCCCGCGAGCGCGGCTGGCGCATCCTGCGGCTCTTCCCATGATCAAGAAATTCATCGACAAGCTGCTGGGCAAATCGACCAGCCCCTCCACCGCCAAGGCGAAGGCCAGCGCACCAGCGCCTGCCGCCGGACCCGAGGCGACCGCCCTGGTCGGCCCGGTGATCGGCGTGCGGGTGGAGGTGCCCGTGTCCGAACACGGCATCAACCCGGCGCTGCTCGACGAACGCGCCATCAAGGTGGTCACGACGCTGCAGGACGCTGGCTACGAGGCGTATGTCGTCGGTGGCGCGGTGCGCGACCTGCTGCTCGGCCACCGCCCCAAGGACTTCGACGTCGCGACCAGCGCCACACCCGAGCAGGTGAAATCGCTGTTCCGGCGCGCCTTCATCATCGGCCGGCGCTTCCGCATCGTCCACGTCGTGCATGGCCGTGGCCGCGAGCACGAGGTGGTCGAGGTGTCCACCTTCCGCGCCTACCTCGATGCCAGTGCGGCGGAGCAGGTGGCCGGCAACGAGAAGACCTCGAAATCCGAACTCGCCGGCAAGAGCCACGTCGTGGATGCCAGCGGCCGTGTGCTGCGCGACAACGTCTGGGGTCCGCAGGACGAGGACGCCGCGCGCCGCGACTTCACCGTCAACGCGCTCTACTACGACCCGCGCCGCCAGATCGTCGTGGACTACCACCACGGTCTCGCCGATGCCAAGAAGCGCCTGCTGCGCATGATCGGCGATCCGGTGACGCGCTACCGCGAAGACCCGGTGCGGATCATCCGCGTCGTGCGCTTCGCGGCCAAGCTCGGTTTCGAGATCGAGCCGGGGACGCGCAAGCCGATCCGCGCCTGCGCCGACTTGCTCGCCAACGTGCCGGCCAGCCGCCTGTTCGACGAGATGATCAAGCTGCTGCAGACGGGCCATTCGCTCGCCAGCCTCGAAGAGTTGCGCAAGCAGGGGCTGCACAAGGGCATCTTCCCGATCCTCGACGCAGTGCTCGACGATGCGCACCAGCACGACGGCCGCGAGCAGTTCATCCAGCGCGCGCTGGCCGACACCGACCGCCGCGTCGGCGAGGGCAAGCCGGTGGCACCGAGCTACATGCTGGCGTGCATGCTGTGGCACGACGTGCAGCGCCGCGCCGCGCAACTGCGCAAGCAGGGCGAGACCCCGACGCCCGCAATGCAGCAGGCCACCGATGCCGTGTTCGACGCCCGCGTCGGTGACATCTCCGGCCGCGGCAAGCTGGCCGCCGACATGCGCGAAATCTGGCTGATGCAACCGCGTTTCGAGCGCCGCACGCCGTCGTCCGCCTTGTCGCTGGTCGAGCAGCCGCGCTTCCGGGCGGGTTTCGACTTCCTGCGTTTGCGCGCCGAGTCGGGTGAAGCCGAGCTGGAGCTGGCCCGCTGGTGGGAGACCTTCTCCACCGCCAACGACGCCACCCGCGAGGAGTTGCTGACCGAAGCCCGGGTGCAGGACCAGGCCCGCCGCGCTGCGGGGGGCGCTGCGGCGGCTGCGCGGGGTCCGGCAGCGGAGAGCGACGCCGTCGCCGCAGGCGTGCCGGCGCCGGCTGCGCGCAAGCGCCGTCGCCGCCGCAAGCCCGCAGGCGAGCGTGGCGCCGCACCGGCTGCGGATGACAGCGCAGGCTGATTCCACGGCGCCCACCGCGCGGCTGGCCTGCATCGGCCTGGGGGCCAACCTCGGCGATGCGGCGGCGGCGCTGGATGCGGCGTGTGCCGCCCTGGCCGCGCTGCCCGATACCGAGTGGATCATGGCGTCCGGCCGCTGGCGCAGCCGACCCGTGGCGTCGAGCGGGCCGGACTACCTCAACGCCGTGGCCTGTGTCCGCACCTGCTTGTCGCCCGAAGCCTTGCTGGAGGCACTGCTGGCGATCGAGCTGGACCACGGCCGCGAGCGCCCCTACCGCAACGCACCGCGCACGCTCGACCTTGACCTGCTGCTCCACGGCGATCTGCAGCGCCAGACCGCGCGGCTGACCCTGCCGCATCCGCGCCTGGCCGAGCGGGCCTTCGTGCTGCTGCCGCTGCTGCAGGTGTGTGCGGCGCTGCCAGGAAAAATCCACCTCCCGGACCACCTCGCGGGCGGTGAAACCTGGGCCGCACGGGCACAGCGCCTCGCCACCGCACAGGGCATCGCGCCGGCCTGAGCTGCCCAGAATCGTTCGGGTTACGCAGGGCGTGAATTCCTGACGCCTGCGGCTAAACTCGCCCCGTCTGGCCCCGCCCTGATCTTTTCCCTGAAGTCCCCCTGGAGTCCTCACCATGTTGTTCGGCAAGCTGCTGCCGCGCGAAGGCAATTTCTTCGAGCTTTTCAACACGCATGGCGAAGCCATCGTCACCGGTGCCCGAGCCTTCCTGGCCATGGTCCAGAACTACGGCGACACCACGCTGCGCGAGAAATACGCGGCGGAAGTCGATGACGCCGAACACGCTGCCGACAAGGTCACGGCCGAGGTCAACCGCCTGTTGCACAAGACCTTCATCACGCCGATCGACCGCGAGCAGATCCACGGCCTGATCAACGCGATGGACGACATCCTTGACCTGCTGCAGGACACCTCCGAGA
>JBEEMX010000145.1:0-7498 GCA_041192465.1 Pseudomonadota bacterium
CACGCACCAGTTGCTGCCCTTGGACGAGCGGGCACTGATCCGCGGCTTCGTGCTCAACCGGTTCCGGGGCGACGCGGCCTTGCTGTCCCCCGGCCCGGAGCAGCTCGAAGCCCTGACCGGCGTGCCCACGGTGGCCGTGCTGCCGATGTGGCGCGAACATGGTTTGCCCGAGGAAGACGGCGTGTTCGACGACCGCAGCACGGGTGGCGCATCGTTCACGTCCGCATCGGCCCGCCCGCTGCGCATCGCCGTCGTGGCGTATCCGCGCATCAGCAACCTCGACGAGTTCCAGTCGCTGCGCAACCTGCCCGGCGTGCGGCTGAGCTGGGCGCGCAGCCCGAGCGATCTGGACGGCGCGGACTGGGTCATCCTGCCCGGCTCGAAACACACGACGGCGGATCTGGCCTGGCTGCGCGCGCAGGGGCTGGATCTGGCGGTGGCGCGCCATGCGGGGCAGGGCGGGGCGGTGCTCGGGATCTGCGGCGGCTTGCAGATGCTGGGCGAGGCGCTGATCGACCTGCACGCGGTGGATGGGCCGCTCGGGGGCAATGCGCCAGGGCTGGGGCTGCTGCCGCTGGTGACGGCCTTCGATCCCGAGAAGCTGCTGCAGCCGACGCAGGCCCGTTTTGCCACGCTGGCCGGCCCGTGGTTGGCGCTCTCCGGCGTGGCCTTCGACGGCTACGAGATCCACCACGGCCGCACCGCGCAGCACCCCGATCTGCCCACCGCCACCGAAGCGGTGCGCAACGTGGCCGGCGACGTGCTGGGCTGGCAGCAGGGCACCGTGCTCGGGTTGTATGCCCACGGTCTGTTCGAGTCGCCCGCGGTGCTGCGCGCGCTCTTCGGCGCCGAGGTGCGCACGCTGGACGCCGTGTTCGACGGCCTCGCCGATTTCCTGGACCGGCACGTGCCCGAGGGCGTGCTGATGTCCCTGCTGCAGCAAGACAACAACGACACCGAAAAGGAACCCCGATGACAGCACCCGCACTCCCCATCCTTCCCGCCATCGACGACCTGCACGACACGGCACTGACCACCCGCGTCCAGACCGCACTCGACCAGAAAACCAAACCACAACGCTCGCTCGGCCGCCTCGAATCGCTGGCGCTGAAGCTGGCGCAGATCCAGGGCCGCGACCTGCCTGCCCTCGAACACCCGCAGATGATCGTCTTCGCGGGCGACCACGGCCTGGCGGCGCGGGGGGTGTCGGCGTTCCCGAGCGACGTGACGTGGCAGATGGTCGAGAACTTCCTGGCCGGCGGCGCGGCGGTCAGCGTGCTGGCGCGTCAGCACGGGCTGGCGCTGACGGTGGTCGATGCCGGCGTGAAACACGAGTTCGCGCCGCGCCCGGGCCTGCTTGCCCGCAAGATCGGCTGGGGCACGGCGGATGCGCTGGAAGGTCCGGCGATGACGGCGGCCGAATGTGCGGCGGCGGTCGAGACCGGCGCGGGTGTCGTGCGCAGCCTGCCGGGCAACGTGGTGCTGTTCGGCGAGATGGGCATCGGCAACACCTCGTCGGCCTCGCTGCTGATGGCGCGGCTGACGGGCGAAGCCATCGACCGCTGCACCGGCCGCGGCACGGGGGTGGATGGCCCGGCGCTGGTGCGCAAGACCGAGATCCTGCGCAAGGTGCTGGCCCGCCATGAAGCGGCCACGGCGCCGCTGGACGCACTGGCGGCGTTCGGCGGCTTCGAGATCGCGATGCTGGTCGGCGCCGTGCTGGAGGCGGCGGCGCAGCGGCGGGTCATCGTCGTCGATGGCTTCATCGTCAGTGCGGCGGTGCTGGTGGCGGCGCGTCTGCATCCGAACGTGCTGCAACGCTGCGTGTTCGCGCACCAGTCGGACGAGTCGGGCCACCGGCTGATGCTGGCGCGTCTGGAGGCCGAGCCGCTGCTGAGTTTGGGGCTGCGGCTGGGCGAGGGTTCTGGGGCGGCGCTGGCGTGGCCGCTGCTGGAGTCGGCCTGCCGCATCCTGGCGGAGATGGCGAGCTTTGCTTCGGCCGGCGTCAGCGACCGCGCGGACTGAGCCGTCGATGCGCTGGCTGGTCCACGAGTTGCGCCTGTTCTTCATCGCGCTGCAGTTCTTCACCCGCGTGCCGGTGCCGGCCTGGGTGGGTTGGCAGCCGGACTGGATGCACCAGAGCGCGCGCCACTATCCGGCGGTCGGGCTGTGCGTCGGCGCGGTCGGGGCGGCGGTGCTGGCGCTGGCGGTGCCGTTCTGGCCGTTGCCGGTGGCGGTCGGGCTGTCGATGGCGGCGGCCGTCTGGATGACCGGCGGCTTCCACGAGGACGGGCTGGCCGACACCTGCGATGGCCTTGGTGGTTCAGTGAGCCGGGAGCGGGCGCTGGTGATCATGAAGGACTCGCGGCTCGGCAGTTACGGGGCGCTCGGTCTGGTCGGCGTGCTCGGGCTGAAGGCGGTGGCGCTGCACGGGATCGTGTCGGTCGGGTTGCTGCCAGCGGTCGTCGCCACGGTCTGGGCACATGCCTTGTCGCGGGTGGCGCCGGTCGTGCTGCTGTGGGTGCTGCCGTATGCGGGTGATCCGGAACACGCCAAGGCCAAGCCGATGGCGCAGCAGATTTCCGGCCGCGGGCTCGTGGTCGTGCTCGGCTGGGCGGTCGCTGTCAGCGTCGTGGCGGTGTGGATGCTGGACGATCTGCGCCCGGTGCTGGCGGGCCTGTTCGGGCTGGCGGGCATGGTGCTGTGGTGCGGGCGCTGGTTCCATGGCCGGCTGGGCGGGTTCACCGGGGACACGCTGGGCGCGTCGCAGCAGTTGGGCGAACTGGCGGCGCTGCTGGGCTGGCTGGCGGTGCTGCATGGCTGAACCCGTGTCCGCACTGCGCCTCTGGCGCCACCCGAAGCCGATCGGCGCGGCCGGGCGCTGCATCGGCCGCACGGATCTGCCCGTCGATCCGCGCCGCGCCAAGCGCCTGGCCCACCGCATCCGCCAGCACGCCCGCCGCCACCACCTGCCGCACGCGGTCGTCACATCCCCGCTGCGCCGCTGCGCCGGCGTGGGCCGCTGGCTGCGGCGCTGGGGCTGGACGCACCGGGTCGATGCGCGGCTGGTCGAGCTGGATTTCGGGGCGTGGGATGGTCGGCTCTGGCGCGACATCGCATGGGACGAGATCCGCGCCTGGGAGGGGGATTTCATGGACCACGCACCGGGCGGCGGGGAGTCGCTGCGGCGCTTGCGGGAGCGGGTCGAGGCGGTGCTGGCGGAGGATCGGCCGGCTTTGGCGGTCGGTCATGCGGGCTGGATCAACGCGCTGCGCACGCGCCACACCGAGCGGCTCTGTGCGGCGGATTGGCCCGCACCCTTGAAGTACGCAACCCTGATGTGCCTATGAATGTGCCTATGATCACGCGCCTTTTTCTGCCCCATTGCACAGACCAACACAGACCCCGAAGCCTCTGAAAGCCCTTCTGCCATGTTCCGCACCCTCCTCAAATCCAAGATCCACCGCGCCGCTGTCACCCACTGCGAGCTGCACTACGAAGGCTCCTGCGGCATCGACGAAGACCTGCTTGACGCTGCCAACCTCTGCGAGAACGAACAGATCCACGTCTGGAACATCAACAACGGCGAGCGTTTCGTCACCTACGTGATCAAGGCGCCGCGCGGCAGCGGGATCATCTCGCTCAACGGTTCGGCCGCCCGGCGCGCCAGCACGGGGGATCTGGTCATCCTCGCTGCCTTCGCGCAGGTGCATGAGGAGCAGGTCGCCACGCACGCGCCCAAGCTGGTGTTCATGGACGAGCAGAATCGCATCAAGGCACTGCGCGCCCACCCCGAGAACCCGCCGCAGACCTCGCCGCTGCGTTGACCCGGCGCTCGACCCCGTGAGCCTGAACGACAACTGGCGCGCCCGCAGCCTGCGCGCGGTGTGGCACCCCTGCACCCAGATGAAGCTGCACGACGGCACGCCCGGTCACCCCGGCCTGCCGCTGATTCCCGTGTCCCGCGCCGAGGGTGTCTGGCTGCACGACCATGAAGGCCGGCGCTACCTCGACGGCATCAGCTCGTGGTGGGTCAACCTGTTCGGCCACAACCACCCGGCGCTGGTGGCGGCGCTGGTCGATCAGCTCGGCCGGCTTGACCATGTGATGCTCGCCGGCTTCACGCACGCACCGGTCGTCGAGCTGTCCGAGCGGCTGGCGGCGCTGACCGGGCTGGGCCACGCCTTCTACGGCAGCGACGGCGCCTCGGCGACCGAGATCGCGCTGAAGATGAGCGCCCACTTCTGGCGCAACCAGGGCCAGCCGGGCAAGTCGCGCTTCGTCGGGCTGGCCGGCGGTTACCACGGCGAGACGGTCGGCGCACTGGCCGTCACCGATATTGCGATCTTCCGCGAGGCGTATGCGCCGCTGGTGCGGCTGGCGGCCACGGTGGACAGCCCGGATGCCCGCGGCGCCCGTGACGGCGAATCGGCGGTGGACGTGGCCGAACGTGCCGCGCAGTCGCTGCAACGCTGGCTGACCGAGCACCACGCCGAGACCGCCGCCGTGATCGTCGAGCCGCTGATCCAGTGCGCGGCCGGCATGGCGATGCACGACGCCCATTACCTGCGGCGCGTGCGGGCGCTGTGCGACCGGTACCGGGTCCACCTCGTCGTCGATGAAATCGCGGTCGGCTTTGGCCGCACCGGGACGATGTTCGCGCACAGCCAGGCCGGCATCCGCCCCGATTTTCTCTGCCTGTCCAAGGGGCTGACCGGCGGGATGCTGCCGCTGTCGGCGGTGCTGACGACGGACGAGGTCTACGCGGCGTTCTACGACGACACCGTGGCCCGAGGCTTCCTGCACTCGCATTCGTACACCGGCAATCCGCTCGCCTGCCGTGCCGCGCTGGCCACGCTCGACCTGTTCGAGCGCGAGAACGTGCTGGCGCGCAACCGCGTGACGGCGGTGCAACTGACCGAGCGCCTCGCCCCGCTGACCGCGCATCCCCGTGTCCGGCATGCGCGCCAGCTCGGCATGGTCTGGGCCTGGGACATCGAGACGACGCTGCCCGACTTCGCCCGCCGCTACAGCCGCCACGCGCTGGCGCACGGGCTGCTGCTGCGCCCGATCGGGCACACGCTCTACGCCATGCCGCCGTATGCGATCGACGCGGCGACCGACGACGGCTCGGGCGCCTGGCTGGCCCGCGGCGCGCTGGCGGCCTTGAATGACACGCTGGCCGAGGAGGGCGCAGCGACCGTGCTGCACCCTGCCCATGCGGCGGGGGCGATCGATGCAGTCTGAACTGGGCTCGCTGTTCGTCATCGGCACCGATACCGGCGTGGGCAAGACCCACGCGGCCGCCCACCTGCTGCGCGGTTTCGTCGCGGCCGGCCACCGTGCCGTGGGCATGAAACCGGTTGCCGCCGGCACGGAACCCGACGATGACGACGTGCTGCGGCTGCGGGCGGCGTCGAACGTGGTGGTGCCGGCCGCGCTCGACAGCCCCGTGCGCCTGCCCGAGCCGCTGTCACCGCACCTCGCTGCGCAGCGTGCGGGCGTGGCCATCGCGCTGGAGCCGATCGTCGCCGCGTGCCGTGAACTGCAGCGCCGGGCGGATGTGGTGGTGGTGGAGGGCGCGGGCGGGTTTCTCGTGCCGCTGGACGAACCGGCGGGCGGCGGGCTGGTGACGGGCGCCGACCTGGCCGAGGCGCTGGGCCTGCCCGTCGTGCTGGTCGTGGGCCTGCGGCTGGGGTGCCTTAACCATGCGCTGCTGACGGCCGAGGCGGTGCGCGCCCGCGGGCTGACGCTGGCGGGCTGGATCGCCAACCGGATCGATCCGGACATGGCCTGCGCCGACGACAACGTGGCCTTCCTGCGCCGACACCTGGCCGCGCCACTGCTGGCCGACCTGCCGTTCCACCTTCCCATGCCGGATCGACCCCATGATTGAACCTGTGCCTTCCTGGCTCGACGAACTGCCCGCTCGCCTGCAGGCGCTCGACGATGCCCACCTGCTGCGCCGCCGCCGCGTGGTCCGGCCGCTGGGCGACGGCTATCTGAGCGTCGATGGCGAGCGGCTGCTGGCCTTCTGCAGCAACGACTACCTCGGCCTCGCGGGTGATCCGGCGCTGGTCGAGGCGGCCTGCGCGGGGGCTCGGGCCTACGGCGTCGGCTCCGGTGCCTCGCCGATGGTCAGCGGCCACAGCGCAGCGAATGCGGCGCTGGAGGACGAGCTGGCCCGCTTCGTCGGGCTGCCGCGGGCGCTGTATTTCTACGCCGGTTTTGCCACCAACGCCTCGGTCATCCCCGCGCTGGTGGGCGAGGGCGACGCGCTGTTCTCGGACGCACTGAACCATGCCTGCCTGATCGACGGCGCCCGGCTGTCGAAGGCGACCATCCACCGCTTCCCGCACGCCGACCTCGACCACCTCGCCACCCAGCTCGCCGCCTGCACCGCCCGGCGCAAGCTGGTGCTGAGCGACGCCGTGTTCAGCATGGACGGCGACATCGCCGACGTGCCGCGCCTGCTGGCGCTGTGCGAGCGGCACGACGCGCTGCTGCTGCTCGACGACGCCCACGGCTTCGGCGTGCTCGGCCCGCAAGGGCGCGGCACGCTGGCGCGCTTCGGCCTCGTGGGGCCGAGCGCCTCGCGCCGCGTGCTCTACATGGCCACGCTCGGCAAGGCGCTCGGCGTGGCCGGTGCCTTCGTCGCGGGCGAGCCGACGCTGATCGAATGGCTGCTGCAGAAAACCCGCAGCTACACCTTCGCCACCGCCGCGCCCGCCATGCTGGCCGAGGCGCTGCGGGTCAGCCTGCGCCGCGTGCAGCACGACGAATGGCGCCGGGTGCGGCTGGCCGATCTCGTCGCGGCGCTGCGCGGGCGGCTGCACACCGGGCTGGCCGGCACCGGCTGGCGCCTGCTCGACTCGCCCACGCCGATCCAGCCGCTCATCGTCGGCGACAACGCCACGGCGCTGGCGCTGATGGACGGCCTGCGCCAGCGCGGCCTGTGGGTGCCCGCCATCCGCCCGCCGACCGTGCCCGCTGGCACCGCCCGGCTGCGCATCGCGCTGTCCGCCGCACACACCGTCGCCGAGGTCGAGCGCCTCGCCGATGCGATCATCGAACTGTCCCCCCGAATTTCTCAGGAGCCCACTGCATGAGCCTCGCCACCCCCCAGCCCGTCACGCTGATCCGCCCTGCCAAGCCCCTCGCCCCTGCGGCCGACGCCCGCTGGAGCGTCGCGCAGATCGAGGCGCTGTTCGCGCTGCCGTTCAACGACCTGCTCTGGCAGGCCCAGCAGGTCCACCGCCAGCACTTCGACGCCAACGCGGTCCAGCTCTCCACGCTGCTGTCGATCAAGACCGGCGGCTGCCCGGAGGACTGCGGCTACTGCCCCCAGTCGGTCCACTACGACACCGGCGTCGAGGCCAGCAAGCTGCTCGACATCGACGCCGTGCTCTCGGCCGCCACCGACGCCAAGGCGCAGGGCGCGACCCGCTTCTGCATGGGCGCGGCGTGGCGCGCACCGAAGGACCGCGACATCGAGAAG
>JBEEMX010000146.1:0-7466 GCA_041192465.1 Pseudomonadota bacterium
CCGCTGGCGTGGCTGGAGAAGATCCTCGAGAAGGAGTTGAGCCCGGAAGAGAAGGCTGCCATCCAGGCCATGGGCTGGGACGAGCTGATGGAAACCCTCAAGAAGCGCCTCGAGGAGCAGAAGGAGCGCCACGAAGGCGGCAGCAAGTGGATCGGCACCGGCGGCACCAGCCCCTTCGGCCACGGCGGTCACAACCCGCAGGGCATCCGCATCGGCGGCGCCAGCAAGAACAAGAGCGCCGTCAAGGTCTGGGACCAGCGCGCCTTCCGCGACTACGACGACAACCTGGAACTCGGCACCCGCAACATCAAGGTCGCCCTGCGCCGCCTGCGCCGCTTCGCCCGCGAAGGCGCGGCGGAGGAACTCGACCTCGACGACACCATCCACTGCACCGCCGCCAATGCGGGCCTGCTCGACATCAAGCTGGTCCCGGAGCGCCACAACAAGGTCAAGGTGCTGCTGCTGATGGACGTGGGCGGCACGATGGACGAGCACATCCACCGCGTGGAAGAACTCTTCAGCGCCGCCAAGACCGAGTTCAAGCACCTGGAGTTCTACTACTTCCACAACTGCGTCTACGACTTCGTGTGGAAGAACAACCGCCGCCGCTATACCGAGAAGTTCCCGACCTGGGACATCATTCGCAAGTACAACCGCGACTACAAGCTGATCTTCATCGGCGACGCGACGATGAGCCCCTACGAGATCGTGCAGCGCGGCGGCAGCGTCGAGTACAACAACGAGGAGCCGGGCGCCGAATGGCTGCAGCGCCTGACCCACGCCTTCCCCAAGTTCGCCTGGATCAACCCGGAGCCACAGGGCGTCTGGGAATACCGCCAGAGCATCGCGATGGTCCAGCAACTCATGAGCCAGCGCATGTTCCCGCTGTCGCTCGCGGGGCTGGAACAGGCGATGCGACTGCTGTCGAAATGAGCAGGCACAGGAGAAGGACCGCTCCCCTGCTGCTGGCCGTTCTGGTCGCCGCTGCCGCGCCAGCCAGCGCCCAGCCCGCGGCACCCACCGCAGCGCCGGCCGCCTCGGCACCCGAAGACGACACCGACACCCGCGATGTCACCTGGACCCTCGACATCACCGCGCCACCCGAGCTGCGCGCCCTGCTGGCCCGCTACCTCGACCTCTCGCGCTACCTCGCCACGCCCGACACCGCCCGCGTGCCCCGCGGCGAGCTGATGCGCCTGCGCCAGGCGGCACCCGCCCAGGCCCGCGCCCTGCTCGAAACCGAAGGCTATTTCAACGCCAAGGTCAGCACCCAGGCCCGCGACGATGGCAGCGTCATCGCGCTGACGCTGCGGGTCGAGCCGGGACCGGTCACGCGGGGGGCGCAGGCGCGGCTCGAATTCGACGGGCCGCTGTCCGTCGCCGCCGACGCGGGCGCCGCCGACGCCGCCCGGCTCGTGGCCCGCGCCCGCCAACGCTGGTCGCTGCCCGCAGGCGAGGTCTACACGCAGGACCGCTGGAGCAGCGCCAAGGGCGAGGTACACGCGCTGCTGCGCGCCGAGGGCTACGCGACCTCCGGCTGGAGCGGCACCGTCGCCCAGGTGCGCGCCGTTGAGGACCGCGCCTCGCTGTTCCTCGTCGCCGACAGCGGCCCGCTCTACCGCTTCGGCGCGGTGGAGGTCACGGGCCTGGACCATGTGGACGCCGATTCGGTGCGCGCGCTGCAGACCTTCTCCGACGGGCAGCCGCTGCGCGAGCAGGCCCTGCTGGACTACCAGGACCGGCTGGTCAAGTCGGCGCTGTTCGACAGCGTGGTCATCGAGATGGAGCCGGACCCGGCGCTGGCCGCGGCGATGCCGGTGGTGGTCCGCGTGCGCGAACGGTCGCTGCAGCAGGCCACGCTCGGGCTGGGCGTGTCCGACAACACGGGGCCGCGCATCACGCTCGAACACCTGCACCAGCGTTTCCTGGGCTATCCCTGGCAGGCCAAGAGCAAGCTGCAACTCGGCCGCACCGACCAGCAGGCGTCGATCGACCTCACCTCGCACCCGCTGCCCGGCCCCTACCGCAACCTGCTGTCGGCCTCGGTGGGCCGCACCGAGGCCAGCGGGCTGGAAGTCACCACCCAGCGTGCCCGCATCGGCCGCAGCAAGGACGACGAGCGGCTGGAGCGGCTGTACTACCTGGAGTGGCAACGCTCCCGCACCCGCCAGATCGACACCCAGCGGACGGTGGACGACACCTCGGCCCTCTCGGGCAACTACCAGTGGATCTGGCGCCAGCTCGACCACCCGCTGCTGCCCACCCAGGGGCTGAGCCTGTCGCTGGACACCGCCCTGGGCCGCTCGTTCGCCACCACCCAGCGCAGCGGCGTGTTCGGCCGCATCCACGGCCGGCTGACGCACTACGCCACGCTCGGCCCGCACTGGTACAGCACCAGCCGCCTGCAGATCGGGCAGGTGCGCTCGGCGGCGGACGTGGCGGTGCCGTACGCGCTGCTGTTCCGCACCGGCGGCGACGACTCGGTGCGTGGCTACGCCTACCAGAGTCTCGGGCCGACCAACGCGGCGGGCACGGCGGTCGGTGGCCGGGTGGCGGCGGTCGGCAGCGTCGAGCTGGCGCGGCCGATCCTGGCCCGCATGCCCGCGCTGTGGGGCGCCGTCTTCCTCGACGCGGGCAACACCGCACCGGACTGGACCTCCCTCCATCCCGCGCTGGGCTACGGCGCCGGCTTGCGCTGGCGCAGCCCCGTCGGTGCGCTGCGCATGGACCTGGCCTACGGGCAGCAGGTGCGCAAGGTGCGGCTGCATTTCAGCGTCGGCATCACGTTCTGAGCATGGATCCGGTCAACCCCGAAACCTCCGCCCCTCCGTCCGTGGTGCGCCGGGCACGCTGGTCGCTCTGGCCCCTGCTGGCGGGGCTGGTGCTGCTGGTGGTCGGTCTGGTCGGGGGCCTGTATGCCGCGCTGGCGTCCGAAGCCGGCAGCCGCTGGCTGCTCGGACTGGTGCCGGGCCTGCAGAGCAGCGGGGTGCGCGGCTGCCTGCTCGACGACTTCGACGCCGACCAGCTCCGCTACCGGCTCAACGCCCGGCAGGTGCTGCAGATCGACCAGCTCCGCTGGCGCGGCGTCCACCTGGGCTGGCCGGAGGGCAAGGCGCCCCTGCTGAGTCTGGCGCAACTGTCGATCGGCCACCTGGATCTGCAAGGCAGCGCCGCCAGCGACGACCCGCCCGTGCTGCCCACGGCGCTGAACCTGCCGGTCAACGTGCAGATCGGCGAAGTCCGCATCGACCGCCTCAGTGTCGATGCCCTGCGGGCGCGCCCGGTGCGCGGGCTGTCGGCTGCGCTGAGCCTGCAAGCCGGGCGCGGCGGCGTCCACCGCGTGGACGCGCTGCAACTGCACTGGGACCGCCTGGCGCTGCACGGTCTGGCCACGCTGGGTTCAGACGCGCCGATGCCGCTGGAGGCGCGGCTGGTGCTCACGCCCGAGGCCCCCTCCAGCCCGGACAGCACAGGCACGCTGGCGCAGGACTGGCGCATCGATCTGCGCGCCCACGGCCCGCTGCAGCAGATCGCCATCGACACCCGGCTGATCGCGCGCGGCCAGTCGCTCGACGTGCAGGCCGAGGTCCGCCCCGCCCAGCGCCAGCCGCTGAGCCACCTGCAAGCGCGGCTGCAGGCGCTCGACCTCGCCCCCTTCGCCAGCGGCCTGCCGACCACGGCGCTGTCCGGCCAGATCGACGCCCTGCTCGACACCCGCCCCCGCACCGGCGCCGCCCAGCCGCGGCTGCAGGTGCAACTGGAGCTGCAGAACCTGCGCCCCGGCACCTGGGCGCGCCACCTCGTCCCCGTCGAATCCGTCAAGATCACCGCCAGTGGCGACCCGCGCAACCCGGACACCGGCACGCTCGACGCCCTGCTCGTCAGCCTGCACGACGGCAGCGAACCGGCCGGCACCATGCTCGGCAGCGGGCGCTGGTCCCTGAGCGGCCAGGGGGCGCAGCGCCGGCTCGACGCCGCCCTCAGCAGCACCTGGCAAGACCTGTATCCCGCCCGGCTCGACCCACGTGCGCCCGCAGTGCAGCTCAGCGGCCCGCTCACCCTCACCTACGGCCAATCGCTGGGCGAGAACCCCGACGCCAGCCGCCGCGTCACGCTGCACACTGACCTGCGCGGACAGCTCGTCGGCGCCGGGCTGCCCGAGGTGCGGCTGCTGCTGCAGGCCCAGGCCACGCCGCAGCGCATCGATCTGGAACAACTGCAGGCCCGCAGCGGCGCCGCCCGGCTCGACGCCAGCGGCCATGCCGAACAGGCCGACGCGCACTGGCAGGTCCAGCTCAAGGCCAACCTGGACGCCTTCGATCCGAGCGTGTGGTGGCCCGGCGAAACACAGACCCTCGGACCCCGCGGCACCCACCGCCTCGACGGCCAGTTCGACACCGACCTGCGCATCCCCGCGCATCCCGCCGCGGACCTGGCCGGGCTGGCCGAGATCACCGGCCGCGCCGACCTGCGCATCGACCCGAGCCTGGTCGCCGGCGTGCCGCTGGCGGGCCAGCTCAAGCTGCAGACCCGCGCCGGCACCACCCATGCAGCCCATGCGGCCAGCCCCGCCCGCTGGAGCCTTGATCTCAAGGCATCCGCTGGCGCGCCCACCGGCACCGCCGACGCCACCGACCTGCACCTGACCGGCGACCTCACCCCATCGGGCAGCGAAGACCACTGGACCCTCCAGTGGAAAAGCAGCGCCCCCGAGCGGCTCAACCCGTGGTTCAAGCTCGCCGGCTCGGCCACCCAGGTCAGCGGCGACACCCAGGGCGAACTCGACCTCACCGGCCGCTGGCCCCGCGTGCGCAGCAGCGGCCAGACGCGCAGCGCCCAATTGCGCCTGCCGCAGACCGAACTCCAGGGGCTGGACCTGCACTGGAAGCTCGGCACCTTCCCCGCCGACACGATCGACCTCGCCGCCGACCTCGCCAGCCTGCGCACCGGCAGCCAGCGCCTGGGCACGGTCGCCCTGCGCATCCAGGGCACGGCGGCCAGCCACCAGCTCCAACTGCGCAGCCAGATCGAGGCACCCGCACGCGCCGACACCCCCGCTCGCCGACTGCAGGCGCTGCTCTCGCTCGACGGTGGACTCGCCGACGAACTCGGCACCACGCTCGAACACCGCGACACCGGTCTGCACTGGAACGGCAAGATCGCCCAACTGGAGCTGCGCGACCTGGTGCCGTCCGGCGCGACCGGCCCGCTGTCCTCGGCGCCGCTACCCGCCCTGCTCCAGCTCGACCCCGCCGCCCCGCTCAGTCTGGTGCAGGACACCAGCGGATTCGCGGTCAAGCTCGGTGCCAGCCGGCTGACGCTGATGGACGCCCAGTTCCAGCTCGACAGCGCCGACTGGCAGAGCGGCGCCACACCGCGCATGGGCCTGCGCGCCCGGCTCTCGCCGCTGCGGGTGGCACCACTGCTGGCCAGGGCACAGCCGGACTTCGGCTGGGGCGGCGACCTGACGCTGGGCGGGCGCATCGAGCTGCTGTCCACGCCCGAGCAGTTCACCGCCGACATCGCCCTGCAGCGCGACAGCGGCGACCTCAGCGTCGAAGACCCGGACCTCGGCACCGGCCCGCGCCGTCTCGGTCTGGCCGACCTGAAGCTGCGACTGAACGCCGCCGACGGAGTCTGGCGCCTGACCCAGCTCGTCTCGGGCGGCAACCTGGGCAGCCTGAACGGCCAGCAGACCGTGCGCACCGACCGCCACGCACTCTGGCCTGCGGCAGACGCCCCCGTGGCGGGTCAGATCGACCTGCAGGTCGCCCAGCTCGGCCACTGGGGCCGCTGGCTGCCGCCGGGCTGGCGCCTGTCGGGCCAGCTCGCCACCGAAGCCCGTGTCGGCGGCACCTTCGGCGCACCGGCGTTCAGCGGCGAGCTGAACGGCAGCCAGATCGCCGTGCGCAACACGCTGCAGGGCGTGGACTGGACCGACGCGCAACTCAAGGTGCTGCTGGCCGGCGAGACGGCGCGCATCGACACCTTCAGCGTGCGCGCCGGAGCGGGGACGCTGTCGGCGCGCGGCGAAGCCACGCTCGGCGCCGCACCGCGGCTGAACGTGAAAGTCAGCGCCGACCACTTCGCCGCGCTCCAGCGCGTGGACCGCAAGGTCGTCGTCAGCGGCGAGGCCGACCTGGTGCTCGACGCCCAGAGCACCCAGCTCAAGGGCCGCGTGCGCGCCGACGAAGGCCGCTTCGACTTCACCCAGAGCGATGCGCCGGGGCTGGCCGACGACGTGGAGGTGGACCGCGGCCGGGGCGAGGCCCGCACCCGCGACACCAGCGCCACCAGCCGCCGCACCACCACGCTCGACCTGCGCGCCGACCTGGGCGACGCCTTCGTGCTGCGCGGACGCGGCCTGAACACGCGGCTGGCGGGCGAGCTGCGCCTGAGCAGCCCCGCCAACCGGCTGGCGATCCACGGCAACATCCGCGCCGTCGATGGCACCTACGCCGCCTACGGCCAGAAGCTGCGCATCGACCGTTCGGTCATCGCCTTCACCGGCGTGGCCGACAACCCGCGGCTCGACATCGAGTCCATCCGCCCCGACCTGGAGGACGTGCGTGTCGGCGTCACCGTCACCGGCACCGCGCAGAACCCGCGCATCCGCCTGTTCAGCGAGCCCACGATGACCGACACCGACCGCCTGTCCTGGCTCATCCTCGGCCGCGCGTCCGACGGACTGGGGCGCACTGACCTGGCCTTGCTGCAACGCGCCGCCTACGCGCTGATCGCCGGGGAAAGCGACGGCCCGAGCTTCGTCGAGCGCATCGGGCTGGACCAGCTCTCGGTGCGGCAAGCCGGCGACGGCGACACCCGCGAAACCGTCGTCACGCTGGGCAAGCAGATCAGCCAGCGTTGGTACGTCGGCTACGAGCGCAGCCTGAACGCCGCCAGCGGGACGTGGCAGCTCATCTACCGCGCCGCGCAACGCTTCACCCTGCGCGCCCAGTCCGGCACCGAGAACGCGCTGGACCTGATCTGGACGTGGAAATGGGGCGCGCGCAAGGCGGCAGACACGCAAGCTACAATTCCCGGCTCCCCAGCGCGCACTGCCGCGCCGTCCTCGCCGTAGTTCAATGGATAGAACGGGCGCCTCCTAAGCGCCAGATACAGGTTCGATTCCTGTCGGCGGGACCAAGACAGGCCCCGCAAGACCCCAACAAACCCCAGAAGCCCTATGAGAATCAACGCTCTAGGGCTTTTTTGTTGCCCAAGGAACCCCAGGAAGCCCCGCTTGAACCTGCCCCCATGTGGGGGCAACAATGGGGGCAACTACCATTGACGC
This sequence comes from Pseudomonadota bacterium, assembly GCA_041192465.1. Lineage (GTDB taxonomy): Bacteria > Pseudomonadota > Gammaproteobacteria > Burkholderiales > Burkholderiaceae_C > Sphaerotilus. The sequence goes on from JBEEMX010000146.1 coordinate 7,295, forward strand.
AAAAGCAATTATTGTTAATAATCAGGTAGTTACGACGTGAATTCGATTGTCGCTAGAGCAACAGCATTGAGCATCCATGCCGCTGCGCCGACGCTGCTGGCGAGGTCGATGGCGAGCCGATGCGTAAAGCCCCACTCCGCCACCCCAGGCGCGCGTGCTCAAAAATTTCATG
>JBEEMX010000147.1:0-7464 GCA_041192465.1 Pseudomonadota bacterium
ACGCTGCTGGCCGTCGATGTGCTGGAGGAGACCCGCTACCGCTCCGTCTATGGCCACGCTGGCGCGGCCGTGCACTGGACCGTCGCGCCCTGGCGGCTGGCGCTGGGCGGCGAGCTGCAGCAGTGGCAGCGCAGCGGGCAGGACGAGCGCCGCACCCGCAGCGTCCGCCTGGCCAGCGAGCTGGTCCGCACGCTGGATCCGGCATTGTCGGTGGTGCTGCGCGGGCAGTACCTGCACCGGCAGATGCTGGGCGAAGTGCCCATGCTCTACAACACGCGCTCCAGCAGCGCCGGTCGCCGCGTGGTGTCTGTGTCGGCGGGGTTGCAGGCTCAGTTCTGAGGGCCGCACACGCGCGGGTGTCAGACCAGCGCGTGCATGATTGCTGCGAGCAGGGCATCGGCCCGGAAGGGCTTGTGCAGCACCTGCAAGCCGCTGGCTGCCATCAGCGCGAGGTCGTCGGGCGCTGTGTCGCCCGTGATGACCAGCACCGGGACCGGCCCGCCGTAGCGCCGCACCGCCTCGATCACCTCGATGCCGGTGGCGCCGCGCAGCCGGTGGTCGGTGATCAACAGGTCGATGCCGGCATGGCCCCTCGGCCGGCCGGCCAGACGGTGGCGCAGCGGTACGAGGCCATCGTGCGTCTCGACCATGGCGCCCCAAGCCTCCAGCCGCACACGCAGTGCGACCTGGACCGATGGTTCGTCCTCCACCACTGTCAGGCGCAGGCCCTTCAGCGGAAGTTGATTGCCCGTGACGCTGGCCGGCAGCGGCAGGCACATTGGCGTGCGCGGCACAAGGACCGAGAAGCAGCTTCCCTGGTCCAGTCGCGAGCGCAATTGCAGCCGGTGGCCGAGCAGGGCGGCGCTGCGCTGGACGATCGACAGCCCCAGACCGAGCCCATGGCTGCCGTCACCACTGCTGCCGGATTGCCGGGCCACCGGGCGCTCGCTGCGCTGGTCGGCGAGTTGCATGAATTCCTCGAACACGGTGCGCTGGTGGGCCACCGGGATGCCGTGTCCCGTGTCCCAGACCTCGATGCGGAGTTCGTCGCCACGGTGCCGCGCCGCCACCAGCACGCCACCGCGCGCGGTGTAGCGCACCGCGTTGCTGACGAGGTTGCGCAGGATCTGTTCCAGCATCACCGGGTCCGACAGGACCGCACCGCGTGTTGGTCGGAAGCGCAAGGTAATGCCTTTGCGGCGGGCCGTCTCGTCGTCGTGGCTGGCGATGGCGTCGAACAGGGGCTGCAGCGCCACGGTCTGCAACCGCGGGCGCATGGTGCCGGCCTCCAGCCGCGACAGATCGAGCAGACCCTTGAGCAAATCCTCCATCGACGACACCGCCTCGTTGACCCGGTCGGTCATGGGCCGCAGCGCGATCGGCACCTGCTCGCGCAGCAGGTCGATCAGCAGCCCGATCGTCACCACCGGCTGGCGCAGGTCGTGGCTGGCGGCGGTGAGAAAGCGCGTTTTGGCCAGATTGGCCTGCTGCAGCGCCTCGGTGCGCTCGATGACGCGGCGCTCCAGGTCGGCGTTGAGCTGCTCCACCTGGTGCAGCGCGCCGACCAGCCGTTTGATCAACACCCCGCCCACGATGGACAGCGACACCGGCAGGGTGTAGGGCAGCCAGTAGGCGTCCATCACCGAGGTCATGCTGCGCCAATACGCATAGTCGTGCAGCGCAGAGAGCATCGACACCACCACCGCCGCCGCCAGCGCACAGCGCATCGGCAAGCGCAGACGGCTGGTTTCCTGCCACAGCGGCGCCAGTGACAGCCCCACGCCGGTGAACACCATTGGATAACTGCCGGCACGCACCTCCTCCAGCGAATCGGTCAGCCAGCCCCAGCCTGCCATCGCCAGCAGCACCACGGTACTGATCTGCAGGATGCCGGCGGCGATGGCGTGGCGGCGTCCTGACAGCACCATCGCGGTTCGGCACAGCAGCGCACCCGAAACCACCTGGAGTGCGTAGAGCCCCGCGACGGCCAGCGGTGACGTGGTGTCCACCATGTTGTAGTGCGCGATGTTGCACGCTGCGATCAGCAACCACAGCGCCCCGAAGCTGCCCAGCAGCCGCTCGCTGCGCCGTCGCCACCAGATGAGCAGCAGGAACACCGCCAGCGCAGCGCCCGCCACATTCAGCCAGATTGGCAGCATCACCGACAGGCGCAGCCGCGCGAGGTAGCCCTCGGCCATCGCGTCGGCGGGGCCGATCATGGCGGTGGACAGACCACCGCGGCGGCTGTGTGCCACTGACACTTCCAGGTGATTCACGCCCGCGCGCAACAGGTGGGGTGGCACGCTGATCCACTGCACCGTGGGGTGCCCGCCCGCGGCGACTGGATCGATGCGGTCCAGCGCCACGCCGCTCACCAGCCAGCCGTTCACGCGCACTTCATGGACCTCGCTGAGCCGCGCCATGCACAGTGCCCACATCACGGTGGGTGCGGCATCCAGCGTGATGCGGCTGCGGTAGTGGCCGATGCCGGTGTCGTCCAGGCCACGGGCGCTCCAGGTGTCGGGCAGCAGCACCGGCAGGGGAGGGGCGCGCAGGTCACTGGTGAACAAGGCTTCCCGCAGCTCCACCATGGCTGAGGCACTGCTGTTGGCATGGCCCTGTTCCGGTCGTGCGCTGGCCTGTGCTCCCCATGCCCGCAGCGGCAGTGAAAGCAGCAGTCCCAGCAAGGCCGCTGCGGCAAAGCGGGCGGCCCGGTGTGTCATGGCCGCGGGGTCTGCTGCAGCAGCATCGCGTCGCCGTAGCTGAAGAAGCGCATCTGGCGCGTAATCGCCTCGGCGTAGAGCGTGCGGATGGTGTCGTGGCCCGCGAAGGCGCTGACCAGCATCATCAGCGTGCTGCGCGGCAGGTGGAAGTTGGTCACCAGCCGATCGACGACGCGGAACTCGAAGCCTGGCGTGATGAAAATGTCGGTCTCGCGTGAACCGGCCTGCAGTGTCCCGCCGAGTGCCGCGGATTCGAGTGAGCGCAGCGTCGTGGTGCCGACCGCGACGACCCGGCCGCCCCGGGCGCGGGTGGCTGCGATGGCGTCCACGGTGGCCTGGGGCACGTCGAACCACTCGCTGTGCATGCGGTGGTCGGCGATGTGGTCCACGCGGACTGGCTGGAAGGTGCCCGCGCCGACGTGCAGCGTCACGCTGGCACGGCCGATGCCGCGTGCGTCCAGCGCCGCGAGCACACCTTCGTCGAAATGCAGCGCGGCGGTCGGCGCGGCGACGGCGCCGGGGTGGCGGGCGAAGACGGTCTGGTAGCGGCGGGCGTCGTCGGCGTCGTCCGCGTGGGTGATGTAGGGCGGCAGCGGGATGTGGCCGAACTGCTCCAGCAGTGCGAGCGCGTCGCCCGGCAGGCGCAGGTGAAACAGCCCACCCTCCGGCCCGCAGCGCCCGAGCACCTCTGCGGCGAACGTGGCTCCCTGCGCGTCACGGAACTGCACCGTCTGTCCTGCCTTCGGCGACTTGCTGGCGCGCAGATGTGCCCAGACTTCGTGCCGGCCGTCCGCCGCACCGGGCAGCACGCGCTCGACCAGCGCCTCGACCGAGCCGCCCGTGTCCTTCGCGCCGTAGAGCCGGGCGCGGATCACCTTGGTGTCGTTGAAGACGAGCAGGTCACCTGGCTCCAGCAGCGCCGGAAGTTCGCGGAACACGCGCTCGACCGCGGGCAGCGTGCGGCCATCGAGCAGGCGGGAGGCGCTGCGCTCGGCGGCGGGGTGCTGGGCGATCAGCGCGGGTGGGAGCTCGAAATCGAAGTCGGCGACGGTGTAGGACACGGGAGGCACAGGGGTCACGGTGGTACGGCGCGGTGGCTTGCGGGCGGATTCGGGGAGGTGCAGAATATAACGGTAGTTATAACTTTTGACGTTGGACTCGGAGCCTGTCATGCACGCATTGAAGCTTACCCAGATCGGCAACTCGGTGGGGGTGATCCTGCCGAAGGAGATTCTGGCGCGGCTGAAGGTTGAGAAAGGCGACTTGCTGTATGTCACCGAAACACCTGACGGTGTTGCACTGACACCGCTTGATCCTGTGTTTGAGGAGCAATTGTTGCTGGGGCGCGAGTTCATGCGTGAATACCGGGACACGCTGCGAGGTCTGAGCGAATGAGCCCGGTGGATGGCGTGAATTGGCGCTGCCCGGATCGGGTGCTGTTGATGCTGCTGCACGACGAGTGCCAGGCGCAGCACGGGGGTGTGGCTGGTGTGCGGGATCGGGGCGCACTGGAGCGCGTGTTGGCGCAACTCCGCAGCATCCGTGGTGATCTGGTGGACTGCGCCGCTGCACGGATCACGCACCTCCTGCGGGTGCGTCCGTTCCTTGGTGGGCACCTGCGGGCGGCGTTGCTGGACGCCGATCTTTTCCTGCGGTTGAACGGGCATGTGCTGGTGGCCCCACCGGCGCGACTGGCTGCGGTCATGCAAGCGATGGCTGCGACCGAAATTGGTGAGCCGGAACTGGCTTGCTGGATGCGTGATCATGTCCAGCACCGTGACTCCTGATGCCTCCCCTGCGGCGAAAGCCGCCAAGTCCGCCCCCCAGCGGGCGATGGAAAAACTCGGCCTCGTGCGCGACATCGACCTGGCGCTGCACCTGCCGCTGCGCTACGAGGACGAGACGCGGCTGACCCCCATGTCCGCGCTGCGCGAGGGCGACACGGTGCAGGTCGAGGCGGTGGTGCGCGAGGCGTCGATCCAGGGCGCGCGGCGGCAGTTCGTCGTCTGGCTGGTGGCCGACCGGGACGACCGCGGCGGGCGCGACGAGCTGATGCTGCGCTTCGTGCATTTTTTTCCGTCGCACCAGAAGGCGCTGGTCCCAGGGGCGCGGGTGCGGGTGCGGGGCGAGGTGCGCGGCGGCTTTCTCGGGCGCGAGATGGTGCATCCGGCGTTCAAGGTCGTGACGCTCGGGGCGCCGCTGTCCAATGCGCTCACCCCCGTCTACCCGACGAGTGCGCAACTGCCGCAGGCGTACTTGCGCAAGGCGGTGGCGGCCGGGTTGAAGCGGGCGCCGCTGGACGAGGTGCTGCCGGCGGGTGTCGTGCCGCGGGGCTTGCCGGGCCTGCGGGAGGCACTGAACTTCCTGCACCACCCGGCGTCCGCCGCCAGCCTCGCCGCGCTGGAGGAGCGCACGCACCCCGCCTGGCAGCGGATCAAGTTCGAGGAACTGCTCGCCCAGCAGTTGTCGCAGCTCACCGCCCAGCGTGAGCGCGCCCGCCTGCGCGCCCCGTCACTGAAAGCCAAGCCGGGCGGTCTGCACGAACAATTCCTTGCCGCGCTGCCGTTTTCGCTCACAGGCGCCCAGCACCGAGTCTCCAATGAAATTGCCGCCGACCTGTGCCGCCCGCAGCCGATGCACCGCCTGCTGCAAGGCGATGTCGGCTCCGGCAAGACGGTGGTGGCGGCGCTGGCGGCGGCGGTGGCGATCGATGCGGGCTGGCAGTGCGCGCTGATGGCGCCGACCGAAATCCTCGCCGAGCAGCATTTCCGCAAGCTGCTGCAGTGGCTGGAGCCGCTGGGCATCGGCGTGGCGTGGCTCACCGGCAGCCGCAAGGGCAAGGCACGCACGGCGATGGTCGAACGCATCGCGTCCGGCGACGCCAAGCTCATCGTCGGCACGCACGCGGTGATCCAGGGTGACGTGCATTTCGCCAAGCTCGGGCTGGCGGTGATCGACGAGCAGCACCGCTTCGGCGTCGCGCAGCGGCTGGAGCTGCGCCACAAGCTGGCCGAGCAGAAGCTGGAGCCGCACCTGCTGATGATGAGCGCGACGCCCATTCCGCGCACGCTGGCGATGACCTACTTCGCCGACCTCGACGTCAGCACCATCGACGAGCTGCCCCCGGGCCGCACGCCCATCGTCACCCGCGTCTTCGCCGACAACCGCCGCGACGACGTGATCGCCCGCGTGCGCGACGAGGTACACAAGGGGCGGCAGGTGTACTGGGTCGTGCCGCTGATCGAGGAGTCCGAGGCGCTCGACCTGCAGAACGCCACCGAGACGCACGCGCAGCTCTCGGCGATCTTCGACGGCGTGGCGGTCGGCCTGCTGCACGGGCGCATGTCGTCGGCGGACAAGGCGGCGGTGATGGCCGAGTTCACGGCGGGGCGGATGAGCGTGCTGGTGGCGACGACCGTGATCGAGGTCGGCGTGGACGTGCCGAACGCGAGCGTGATGGTCATCGAGCACGCCGAACGCTTCGGGCTGGCGCAGTTGCACCAGTTGCGCGGGCGGGTGGGGCGCGGCGCGGTGGCGAGCGTCTGCGTGCTGATCTACACCTCGCCGCTGTCGCAGACCGGCCGGGAACGGCTGAAGGCGATGGCCGAGACGACGGACGGCTTCGAGATCGCCCGGCGCGACCTGGAGATCCGCGGGCCGGGCGAGTTCATGGGGGCGAAGCAGTCAGGGGATGCGCTGCTGAAGTTCGCGGACTTGGGGCAGGACGGTGTGTTGCTGGACCGGGCCAAGGCGGCGGCACCCGGGCTGCTCGACACGCACCCGGAGGCGGCGCGGCTGCACATCAGCCGGTGGCTGGGGGGGAAGATGGAGTTTCTGAAGGCTTGAGCGACGCCCTTGGGGCACACTGCGGTCAGCCGCTTCGGAAGTTCGGGAGAAATGCCATGTTCACGATGAGCCAGATCATTGAAGACCCGCAGGACGAGATCGTGTTGACGGTGCCACCCGAGTTCCGGCATCGGCGCACCGAGGTGATTTTCATTGCCATTGATGAAGCGGTGAATCCCGCACCCACCCGCCTCGCGGGTTTGCCGAAAGACCGCGGCATTGCCCGGTTCTGCGGCTCCATTCCAGACATGCCTGATCGTGAACCACAAGGGGAGTACGAGGTTCGCCGCGGATTCGATGAATGAAGTACCTGCTCGACACCAATGTCGTCATCGCGTTCATGCGCGGTAGGCATTCCGGACTGCTGGAACGCTTCGAAAGCGTTCCGCGTGAGGACAAGGTGCTCTGCACGGTCGTGGCTGGCGAGCTGAGCCGACAGGGCCAGATGATCGGCCCCTACGATCTCCAGATCGCCGCCATCGCCCTGGCCAACGACCTGACCCTCGTGACCCACAACACCCGCGAGTTCGCCCGCGTCCCCGATCTCAGGCTGGTGGACTGGGAGGCGTGATCCCCGGCCCTGATCCCGGCCGCAACTGCCGCCGCCGCTCTGCGCTCAGGTACGGCCACAACAACGCCATCACCTGCCGCGTCCCATGCCGCACCGCCGCATCGGCGTTGTCCGGCTCCAGCGCGTGGCGCGGGTCGCGCACGTACTCGTAGCTCAGCCAGTAGGTCAGCAGCACGACGATCGACACCGACAGCGCGCTGGCGTCCTCCTCCGACAGCGGCGCCCCGTCGATCACGCACAGCCGCACCACCCGCTCGCGCACCGCCGCCTGCTGCACCGTCAGCGCCGCCTGGCAGCGCGTCTCCAACTGGCGGTTGCGCGTCA